>NZ_NEUE01000125.1 GCF_002910905.1 Streptomyces sp. SM11
GCGTCCGCGTCACCGGAAACCACCGTCGACAACGGGCCGTTGACCGCCGCGACCGACAACCGACCACCCCACCCGGACAGACGCTCCCGCACCACATCCACCCGCAACGGCACCGACGCCATACCGCCGCGCCCCGCCAACACCCCCACCGCACGGGAACGCAACGCCACCACACGCGCCCCGTCGTCCAGGCTCAACCCACCCGCCACACAGGCAGCCGCCACCTCACCCTGCGAATGACCCACCACACCATCCACGGCCACACCGAACGAACGCCACACCTCCGCCAACGACACCATCACCGCCCACAACACCGGCTGCACCACATCAACCCGCGCCAACAACCGCTCCGAACCCAACACCTCCACCAACGACCAGTCGACGTACGGAGAAAGCGCCCGCTCACACTCACCCATCCGCCCCGCGAAAACCCCCGACTCCCCCAACAACTCCGCAGCCATCCCCACCCACTGCGACCCCTGACCCGGGAAGACCAGCACCGAACGACCCGACGACACCCCCTCACCCCGCACCAGCCCCGGCACCGAGCGGCCCTCGGCCAGGGCTTTCACGCCGTCGATCAGCCGGTCCTGATCGGTGCCCACGACCACGGCCCGCCGTTCGAAGGCGGTACGTGTGAGGGCGAGGGCGCGGCCGGTGGCGGCGGGCCGCAGAGGGCCGGAGTCGGCGCTCAGGTGGGCCAGCAGCCCGGCCGCCTGGTCGCGCAGCGCCTGCTCGGTACGCCCCGAGAGCACCCAGGGCAGCGGGTACGCGTCGCCGTCGGCAGCGGGTTCGGCCACATGTTCGGCCTCGTCCGCCGGGGCCGCCGAGGCCTGCTCCAGGAGCGCCGGGGCCTGTTCCAGGATCAGATGGACGTTGGTGCCACTGACGCCGAAGGCGGACACCCCGGCCCGGCGCGGGCGGCCCGTGTCGTCCCAGGCGCGGGCCTCGGAGAGGACCTCCACGGCCCCCGACGACCAGTCCACCATGGACGTCGGCCGGTCCGCGTGCAGGGTCTTGGGCAGTTCGCCGTGCTCCATCGCCAGCACCATCTTGATGACACCGCCCACTCCGGCCGCCGCCGAGGTGTGGCCGATGTTCGACTTCAACGAGCCGAGCCACAACGGCCGGTCGACGAGCCGGTCCTGGCCGTACGTGGCCAGCAGCGCCTGGGCCTCGATGGGATCACCGAGCACCGTGCCGGTACCGTGCGCCTCCACCACGTCCACCTCGGACGCCGTCAGCCCCGCGTCCGCCAGTGCCGCGCGGATCACCCGCTGCTGCGACGGGCCGCTCGGCGCCGTCAGGCCGTTGCTCGCACCGTCCTGGTTCGTGGCCGAACCCCGTACCACCGCCAGCACCGGATGCCCGTTGCGGCGGGCGTCCGACAACCGCTCCAGCAGCAGGACGCCGACGCCCTCGGACCAACCGGTTCCGTCCGCGTCGGCCCCGAACGCCTTGCAGCGGCCGTCGGCGGACAGCGCGCGCTGTCGGCTGAACGCCACGAACGCGTCGGGGGTCGCCATCACGGACACCCCGCCCGCCAGGGCCAGCGTGCAGTCGCCCGCCCGCAGGGCCCTGATCGCCAGGTGCAGGGCGACCAGGGAGGAGGAGCAGGCCGTGTCCACGGTGACGGCGGGCCCTTCCAGGCCCAGGGTGTAGGCGATCCGGCCGGAGACCACACTGCTCGCGGTGCCGGTGTCCAGCAAGCCCTGGACGTCGGGGAGATGGCGCGAGCCCGCGCCGTAGCCGTTGCCGATCGCTCCGAGGAAGACGCCCGTGCCGGTGCGCCGTAACGTGCGGGGGTCGATCGCGGCCCGTTCGACCGCCTCCCAGGCGGTCTCCAGTGCCAGTCGCTGCTGGGGGTCGGTCGCCAGGGCCTCGCGCGGCGAGATGCCGAAGAACTCCGCGTCGAAGTGGGCCGCGTCGTGGAGGAATCCGCCGTGCCGGGTGTAGGAGGTGCCGGGCCGCTCGGGGTCGGGATCGTAGAGGCCCTCCAGGTCCCAGCCCCGGTCGACCGGCCAGGCGGAGATCGCGTCGGCGCCCCGGGAGACCAGGTCCCACAGGAGTTCGGGGGTGTGGGCACCGCCGGGGTAGCGGCAGGCCATGGAGACGACGGCGATGGGTTCGTGGCGGGCCTGTTCGGCCTCGCGGAGCTGCCTCCGGGCGTCACCGAGGTCCGCGGTGGCGCGCCTGAGGTAGTCGAGCAGCTTCTTGTCGTCGGACATCTGTGCCAGCTCTCTCTCAGGCGTTGCCGAAGTCGTTGTCAAGCAGGGCGAACAGCTCGTCCGCCGTCGCCGTGGCGGTGTCGTCCACCGGCCCGGGCGGTGGTGCCGCACCGTCCGGTGTGCCGGCGCGCCGGTCCCAGCCGCGCAGCAGTTCGTCGAGCCGTCGGCCCACTTCTTCGGTGCCGGCCGCTCCGGGCGGGACGGCCGCGAGGAGCGCGGCCAGCCGGTCCAGTTCGTCCAGCAGCGGCGAGGGCGGTGCGGGCGCGGCGGACAGCTCCGCGTCCAGGTGGGCGGCGAGCTCATCGGGCGTCGGGTGGTCGAAGACGGCCGTCGGCGGGACGGCCACCCCGGTGGCCTCGCACAGCGCGTTCCTGAACCGCACTGCCAGCATCGAGTCGAAGCCGACCTCGGAGAAGGAGCGTTCCGGGCGCACCGGACCGGCTCCGGAGTGGCCGAGGACGGCCGCCGCGTGCCGGATGACCAGGTCGAGGACCGCCTGCCGGCGTGCCTGCCGGTCCAGCGGGGCCAGCCGGGCGGCCAGTCGTACGGCGGGGGTGCGGTCGTCGTCGAGCGCGGCCTTCGCCGTGCCCTCGGCTCTCGCCTCCGCTGTCACCGCGCCCGTGGCCTCCGCTGTCTTCTCGGTCGGCACCCCAGAGGTGTCCGGGGCCACGGCGGAGGCCGTACGGCCCGGTGTGGGCAGCCAGTACCGGTCGCGTTCGAAGGGGTACGTCGGCAGCGGGAGGAGGGACGGGCCGCCCGGCTCCGCGGTCCCCGTCCAGGGCGACCAGTCCACCGGACCGCCACCGGCCGCCCATGCTTCGGTCAGTGAGGCCAGCAGCCGGTCCCGGCCGCCGTCGCCGCGCCGCAGCGTACCGACCGCCGACACCTCCCGCCCGGCCTCCGCAGCCACCTCCTCGATCCCGGCGAGCAGCACCGGGTGCGGGCTGACCTCGACGAAGAGGGTGTGACCCGCCTCCAGCAGGGTGCGGGTGGCCCCGGCGAAGCCGACCGGCTCGCGCAGGTTGCGGTACCAGTAGGCGGCGTCGAGCAATTCCCCGGCGACGGGTTCGCCGGTCACCGTCGAGTGGATCGGGACGGCCGAGGCGCGGGGGCGTATCCCGGTGAGGGCTTCGCGCAGTTCGTCCTCGATCTCGGCGACCTGGGCCGAGTGGGCCGCGTAGTCCACCGGGATCGCCTTGGCCCGGATCCCCTCCCGGTCGCAGGCCGCGATCAGGGCGGCCAGCTCGTGGGGCTCCCCGGCGACGACCACGGCTCCGGGGCCGTTCACCGCGGCCACGCACACACCTCCACCCGTGGGCAGCAGACGCGTGGTCCGCTCGGCGGAGGCGGCGACAGACACCATGCCGCCGCGTCCCGCCAGCTTCAGCAGCGCCCTGCTGCGCAGCGCCACCACGAGGGACGCGTCGTCGAGCGACAGTGCTCCGGCGACGCAGGCGGCGGCGATCTCGCCCTGGCTGTGTCCGACGACCGCGTCCGGGGTGATCCCGGTGTCGCGCCAGCGCGCGGCGAGCGCGACCATCACGGCGAAGAGCACCGGCTGGACGACGTCCACACGGTCGAGTGCCGGGGCACCGGGCGCACCGCGCAGCACCTCGGTCAGGGACCAGTCGGTGTGCGGGGCGAGCGCCCGATCGCAGGCGGCGATGGCGGTGGCGAACGCCTCGGAGGCGTCGAGCGCGGCGACGGCCATACCGGCCCACTGCGAGCCCTGGCCGGGGAAGACGAAGACCGTACGGCCGCCGCGTGCCCGGTCCCGTACGGTGTCGGGGGCGGGCTCTCCGGCCGCGAGGGCGTCCAGCCGGCCGAGGAGCTCGTCGCGGTCGCGGCCGATGGCGGCTGCCCGGAAGGGCAGGGCGGGGCGGGCGGTGGCGAGCGCGTGGGCCGGTCCGGCGGTCCCCCCGTCGGGGTGGGCCCGCAGGTGCTCGCCCAGTCGGCGCGCCTGTCGGCGCAGGGCCGCAGGGGTCATGGCGGAGAGCAGCCACGGGACCGTGGCCCCGGTGTCACCGGACGGTTCACCGGACGCGCCGTGGGGCGCCGGGGCGCCGGGGCCTTCCTCCAGAACGCAGTCGGCGCCGGGGGTTTCCCTCAGGATGGAGTCAGCGCCGGGGGCACCCTTCAGGACCGTGTCGGCGTCGGGGGCGTCCTCCACGATACTGTCGGCAGCCGGTGCCTCCTTCAAGATGCGGTCGGCGCCGGGTGCTTCCTCCAGGATGGCGTGGGCGTTGGTGCCACTCATGCCGAACGCGGAGACGCCGGCCCGGCGCGGCCGGTCACCGTCCGGGGCGTCCCAGGGGCGGGCGTCCGCGAGCAGCCGTACGGCGCCGGCCGACCAGTCGACCCGGCTGGACGCCTCCCGGGCGTGCAGGGTGCCGGGGAGCACGCCGTGCCGCAGGGCGAGGACCGTCTTGATGACCCCGGCGACCCCGGCGGCGGCCTGGGTGTGCCCGATGTTGGACTTCAGCGAACCCAGCCACAACGGCCGGTCGGCGGGCCGGTCCTGACCGTATGTGGCCAGCAGCGCCTGGGCCTCGATGGGATCACCGAGCACCGTGCCGGTGCCGTGCGCCTCGACCAGGTCGATCTCGGCGCCGGACAGCCCCGCCGTGGCCAGCGCGGACCTGATCACCCGCTGCTGTGCGGTTCCGCTCGGGGCGGTGAGGCCGTTGCTGGCACCGTCCTGGTTCACGGCGGTGCCCCGGACTAGGGCGAGGACCGGATGGCCGAGGCGGCGCGCGTCGGAGAGCCGTTCCACGAGCAGGACGCCCACCCCTTCACCCCAGCCCGTACCGTTCGCACCTTCGGCGAAGGAGCGGCAGCGGCCGTCGGGCGACAGGCCCTGCTGGCGGCTGAACTCGACGAAGACGTCCGGGCTCGCCATCACCGCGGCGCCGCCGACCAGGGCGAACGAGCAGTCACCGGCGCGCAGTGCCTGGCCGGCCAGGTGCAGGGCCACCAGTGAGGACGAGCAGGCCGTCTCCACGGTCACGGCGGGGCCGCCGAGTCCGAGGGTGTAGGCGATGCGGCCGGAGGCGACGCTGGTGACCGTGCCGCTGAGGAGGTGCCCCTCGATCTCGTCGGCCGGGTTCTGCGGGCCGGTGCCGTAGCCCTGGGCGGCGACGCCGACGTAGACACCGCCCTCGCTGCCGCGTACCGACGAGGGATCGAGCCCCGCCCGCTCCAGCGCCTCCCAGCTGGTTTCGAGCAGCAGTCGCTGCTGCGGGTCCATGGCCAGGGCCTCGCGCGGGGAGATGCCGAAGAACTCCGCGTCGAACTCGGCCGCCCCCTCCAGGAATCCGCCGCCGGTGGTGTAGAAGGTGCCCGGGTTCAGGGGGTCGGGGTCGTAGAGGGTCTCCAGCGACCAGCCGCGGTCGTCGGGCAGCTCGGTGACCGCGTCCACTCCGTCGGCCACCAGCCGCCAGAGGCCGTCGGGCGAGCGGACCCCGCCCGGGAACCGGCAGGCCATCGAGACGATCGCCAGGGGCTCATCGGCCGCCACGGGCCCGGCCGCACCGCCGACGGCGGCCGCGGAGCCCGCCTCGGCCGTGCCGGTCGTGCCGCTGGTACCGGTCGTGCCATCGGCTTCCGGTTCCGTGCCGTTCAGCTCGGTGAAGAGGTGCGCGGCGAGGGCGGCGGCCGTCGGGTGGTCGAAGACGGAGGTCAGCGCGAGCGGCAGGGCGGTCGCCGTGACCAGCCGGTTGCGGAGTTCGACGGCGGTGAGCGAGTCGAAGCCGACCTCACGGAACGGACGGTCGGCGGCGAATCCGGCGGCCGAGTCGTGGCCCAGGACGGTGGCCGCTTCGCTCCGGACCAGCTCGGTCAGCAGCTTGCGGCCCTCGGGCTCGGACAGTCGGCTCAGCCGGTGCCGCCACGGCGGTCCGCCGCCCGTACCGGGCCCGGACCCGGTGGCGGTGTCCGCCGCCCGGGGCTCCGGGGTGGTCGGCAGGCCGCGCAGCAGCGCGCTGTCCCGTACCGAACCGAAGGTGGGCGCGAAGCGGTTCCAGTCCACCTCGGCCACGACCGTTTCGCCTTCGTCCAGGGCGAGCGACAGGCCGAGCGCGGAGAGGGCCGCCTCGGGGGCCATCGGCACCAGCCCGTGGCGGCGCAGTCCTTCGCCCACGGCACCGGCGGCCATGCCCGGGCCGGCCCAGGGGCCCCAGGCCACCGAGGTGGCCGTCAGGCCCCGCCCGCGCCTCGCGGCGGCGAGGCCGTCCAGGTAGGCGTTGGCCGCCGCGTACGCGCCCTGGCCGCCGCTGCCCCAGGTGCCCGAGATCGAGGAGAACAGTACGAAGGCGTCCAGGGTGCGGTCGTCGAACAGGGCGTCGAGGTGGGCCGCGCCGCGCGTCTTGGCCGCCGTCAGCCGGGCCAGTTCCTCCGGGGTGCAGTCCATCAGCGGGGTGTCCGAGGTGAGTCCGGCGGTGTGCACCACGGCCCGTACGCTCTCGCCCGCGTCGTGCAGTTGCTTCAGGACCCGTTCCAGCGCGGCGCGGTCGGCGACGTCGCAGGCCAGTACGGTGCTCCGGGCGCCGAGCGCCGCCAGGGCGTCGGTCAGCTCGTCGGCGCCGGGGGCCTCCGGGCCCCGTCGGCCGAGGAGGACGAGGTGTTCCGCCCCGCGCTCCGCGAGCCAGCGCGCCACTCGGGCGCCGAGGCCGCCGGTGCCGCCGGTGACGAGGACCGTGCCGCGCGGCGTCCACGGTACGGGCGCGGGTGCCGCGGGCTCCGGCACGGGGACGAGCCGGCGGCCCAGCGGCACGGGAGCGCGCACGGCCACCTGGTCCTCGCCGTCCCGTCCGGCCAGCACCGCGCACAGCCCGTCCAGTGCGGGTCCGTCCAGGGGGTCCGGCAGGTCGACCAGGCCGCCCCAGCGCAGCGGGTGCTCCAGTGCCGCCACCCGGCCCAGGCCCCACACCTGGGCCTGCCCGGGACGGACCTCCTCCGTGCCGTCGGCCGCCACCGCTCCACGGGTGGCGCACCACAGGGGAGCGTCGATGCCGCTGTCGCCCAGAGCCTGGAGCAGCAGCAGGGTCCCGGTCAGGCAGGCGTCCGGCGTCTGCGGATCGGGGTGGGGTTCCCCGGCCGGGGCCAGCAGGGACAGGACACCCGCAAGTTCTCCGAACTCCGGCAGCATCAGGGCTAGTTCGGCCCGTCCGACGGCGGCCCCGACCTGGATCACGACCACGTCGGCGCCGTGACCGGCGAGGGCCTGTTCGCAGGCGAGTGCGGTGTCCTCGGCACCGGGCCCGTCCGGGGTGACGAGCAGCCAGCGGCCGGAGAGGCGGGGTGCCTCGGGGACGGTGAGCGGCTCCCAGGCGATGCGGTGGCGGCGTGGTCCGGCGGCAGCCGCGGCACCCCGGCGGCGCCAGGCGGCAGGGGCCGGGTCCGGGGCGGCCTCCGGCCAGAAGCGCCTGCGCTGGAAGGCATAGGTGGGCAGGTCGACCCGCCGTACGTCGGTGCCGCTCCAGCCAACCGACCAGTCCACCTCCACACCCCGCAGGTGGAGCGAGGCGAGTGCGGTGCGGACCACGTCCGGTTCGGCACGGCCGTCACGCAGCAGCGGCACCGTCCCGCTGTCGCCGGGGTCAGGGGCAGGGGCGGGAGTGACTTCGGGGTCGGAGAGGCAGCCGTGGAGCATGCCGGACAGCACGCCGCCCGGTCCGATCTCGACGTACGTCGTCGTGCCCTCGGCCCGCAGCCGACGGGCCCCTTCCAGGAAGCGCACGGTCCCCCGGACGTGGCGCACCCAGTGGTCGGGGGAACGGAGCTCCGCGGCCGTGGCCGTACGCCCGGTCAGGTTGGAGACGATCTCGATGCCGGGGGGGTGGTACGTCAGCGACTCGGCCACGTCCCGGAACGCGTCGAGCATCCCGTCCATCCGGGCGGAGTGGAACGCGTGGCTCACGCTCAGGCGCCGGGTCCGCCGCCCCCGGGAGCGGAACGCCCCGGCCAGGCGCTGTACTGCGTCCGCGTCACCGGACAGGACCACCGAGGCGGGCCCGTTGACGGCGGCGACGTCCACCCCGTCCCGGTCCGTGTCCCGACCGGGGGCGGGGTACCCGGTGCGGTCGTCCAGCAGGGCCTGACGTACTTCGTCCTCGGTGGCCTCCACCGCCACCATCGCCCCGCCCGCGGGCAGTTCGTCCATCAGCCGCCCCCTGGCGGCCACCAGCGCGCAGGCGTCGGGCAGATCCAGGACGCCCGCGGCGTGGGCGGCGGCGAGTTCACCGATGGAGTGCCCCATCAGCAGGTCGGGCCGCACACCCCAGTGCCGTACGAGCCGGAACAGCGCCGTCTCCAGGGCGAACAGCGCGGGCTGGGTGTACCGGGTGCGGTCGATCAGCTCCGCACCGGGTGTTCCGGGTGCGGCGAACAGGATGTCGCGCAGGGGGAGGTCGAGGTGCGGGTCCAGGCCGGTCAGCACCTCGTCGAGGGCGTCGGCGAACACCGGGTCGTCGCGGTAGAGCTCCGCACCCGCTCCGGCCCGCTGGCTGCCCTGCCCCGGGAAGAGGAAGGCGGTCCGGCCGGAGCGTACGGCGCCGCCGGTGAGCAGCCGACCCGCCGACGTGCCGCGCGTGAGCGCGGTGAGCGCGCGCCGGACGGCCGCCCGGTCCCGCCCCAGGACGGCGGCCCGGTGATCGAGCGAGGCTCGTCCCGTGGCAAGCGAGTAGGCGACGTCCGCCGGTTCGAGTTCCGGGTCGGCATCGAACCGGCTCACCAGCCGGCCGGCCTGGGCCCGCAGTGCCTCGGGGGTCCTGGCCGAGAGCAGCAACGGGACGGGCGGGCCGGTACGGCGGGCGGTGGGGGTGACCGCAGCGAGGCCTGTCGCGACGGTGTACGAGGCGGACGCGTCCTGGGCGTCGGCCAGGACCGAAGCTCCGGTACGGCCCGGGACATCGGTCCGGCCCTGGGCGTCGATCAGGTCCGGAGCTTCGGTATGGCCCGGGGCACCGGGCCTGTCCCGAGCATCGGCCGGGTCCAGGGCGGGCACGGCCGCGATGGCAGGAGCCTGCTCGATGATCACGTGCGCGTTGGTGCCGCTGATGCCGAACGACGACACGCCCGCCCTGCGCGGGCTCCCGGTCTCCGGCCACGGGGTGCGCGCGGTCAGCAGGCGGATGCCGCCGCCGGACCAGTCCACATGGGGGTTGGGCGTCCCGGCGTGCAGGGTTCCCGGCAGTTCGCCGTGGCGGATGGCCAGCACCGTCTTCATCACCCCGGCCACCCCGGCCGCCGCCTGGGTGTGCCCGATGTTCGACTTCACCGAGCCGAGCCACAGCGGGCGGTCCGCCGGGCGGTCCGGTCCGTGGACGGCCTGGAGCGCCTGCGCTTCGATGGGATCACCGAGCTTCGTGCCCGTACCGTGGGCCTCGATCGCGTCGATCTGGTCGGCCCGGAGCGCGGCGTCGGCCAGGGCGGCACGGATGACCTGCTGCTGGGACGGGCCGTTGGGGGCGGTGAGCCCGTTGCTGGCGCCGTCCTGGTTCACGGCGGTGCCGCTGATCAGCGCGAGTACGGGGTGGCCGTGGCGCAGGGCGTCGCTGTGGCGCTCCAGCAGCAGCACTCCGGCGCCTTCGCCCCAGCCCGTACCGTCGGCGTCCGCCGAGAACGCCTTGCACCGTCCGTCGGCGGCGAGCCCGCGCTGACGGCTGAACTCCAGGAAGAGGCGCGGGGTGCTCATCACCGACACCCCGCCCGCGAGGGCCTGCTCGCATTCGCCGCGCCGCAGCGCCTGCACGGCCAGGTGCAGCGCCACCAGCGACGAGGAGCACGCGGTGTCGACGGTGAGCGCGGGTCCCTGGAGGCCGAGGACGTAGGACAGCCGCCCCGACAGCACGCTGGCCGTGTTCCCGGTCAGCAGATGCCCCTCGGAGATCCCCTCGGCGCCCTCCAGCAGCGCGGAGTAGTCCTGGCCGTTGGTACCGATGTAGACGCCGACCTGCCGGTCCCTCAGCGCGGTCGGGTCCTGCCCGGCACCCTCGACCGCTTCCCAGGCGGTCTCCAGGAGCAGCCGCTGCTGCGGGTCCATGGCCAGGGCCTCGCGCGGGGAGATGCCGAAGAACTCCGCGTCGAAATCGGGGACATCGTGGAGGAAGCCGCCCTGCCTGCTGTACGTGGTGCCGGGGCGGTCGGGGTCGGGGTCGTACAGCCCCTCGGTGTCCCAGCCCCGGTTCGACGGCCAGTCACCGACGGCGTCGACGCCCTGCGAGACCAGGCGCCAGAAGTCCTCGGGCCGCGCGACCCCACCGGGGAATCGGCAGCCCATGCCGACGATCGCGATCGGCTCGCCGCTGCCGGGCTCCGCCGCCCGGCCGGCTTCGGTACCGGCGGATCGGGCGGAGCCCGCGGCGTCGTTCGGCGCGGCGGGCAGGGCGAGGTCCCCGCCCGGGTCCAGGTCCGCGAGCAGCCGGTCGGCCAGTGCCGACGGCGTCGGATGGTCGAACAGGACGGCGGCGGGCAGGGCCAGTCCGGTGGCGGCGGCGAGCCGGTTGCGCAGTTCGACCGCCGTCAGCGAGTCGAAGCCGAGCGCGGAGAACGCCTTCGTGGACCGGACCGCGTCGGCGTCGGGGTGGCGCAGGACCGTCGCCGCGTGGGCGCGTACCAGTTCGGTGAGGGTCCTGACCCGGTCCTCGTGGCGCGGAAGTACGGCGATCCGCTGCCGCAACGCGTCGGCGGAGCCACCGCCCTCCCGGGCCGCCGGCGGTACGGTGGCGCCGGGGGCGGGCCTCTCGGCGGCCGGGTCCGGTATCCCGTCGAGCAGGGCGGCGGACCGCAGGCCCGTGCTCGCGGCGAAGCGCCGCCAGTCGACATCGGCGACCACCACGAGCGCGTCGTCCTCCGCGAGCGCCCGGCCGATCGCGGTGACGGCCGTTTCGGGCTCCATCACCGGCATGCCGAAGTCCCGGAGCCGCGCGGCGACTTCGTCCGCGAGCATGCCGGGCCCGGCCCAGGCTCCCCAGGCCACGGACGTACCCGGCAGCCCGGCAGCCCGGCGGGCTGCGACGAGTGCGTCCACGGCGGCGTTGGCGGCGGCGTAGTTGCCCTGCCCGGCGTTGCCGACGACGCCCATCACCGACGAGAACACCACGAAGGCCGACAGGCCGAGATCCGCGGTGGCCTCGTGCAGGTTGCGTGCGGCGGTCAGCTTGGCGCGCAGCACCACGGCGAGCCGCGCGGGGTCCAGCGAGTCGAGCACACCGTCGTCAAGGACGCCCGCCGCGTGGACGACGGCGGAGAGCGGGTAGCGCGCCGGGATGCCGGCGACCAGTGCCGCCAGTGCGGCCGGGTCGGCGGCATCGCAGGCCGCGAAGGCCACTTCGGCACCGAGCGCCGCCAGTTCCGCCCGCAGTGCGTCCGTACCGGGCGCGTCGGCACCGCGCCGGCTGACCAGCAGCAGCCGCTCCGCGCCCTGGCCCGCGAGCCAGCGCGCTGTGTGCGAGCCGACGCCACCGGTTCCACCGGTGACGAGGACCGTCCCCTTCCACAGCGGGCGCGTACGTGCCCGGCCGGCCGCGCCCCCTTCACCGGCCTTCGGCACCACGGACGGCGGGGCGGGCCGGAGACGGCGTCCGTGGACCCCGGTGGAACGCACCGCCACCTGTTCCTCGTCGGCCACGGCTCCCGCGAGCACCGCGCACAGACGGCGGGCCGCCCGTACGTCCAGCGCCTCGGGAAGATCGACCAGACCGCCCAGGCGATGCGGGTGCTCCCGTGCCAGCGTCCGGCCCAGGGCGGCGGACGCGGCCTGGCCAACGCGTCCGGGCCGCTCAGCGCCGCCGAGGGCCGCCGTTCCCTTCGTCAGCGTCCAGAGCCGGGCGTCGGTGCCCGCGTCCTCCAGCGCCTGGGCCAGGGCAAGGGTCAGCGCCGGACCACCGGGCAGGTCGGGGTGGTCGGGGTGGGGGCGCTCCTCCCAGGACAGGAGGGAGAGCACTCCGGCGATCGGCTGCTCCCCCGCGGTCTCCGTGAGCAGAGCGGCCAGTTGTCCGCGGGTCGTGCCCGGGCCGTCGACGACACACGGGAGAACGTCGGCCCCGGCCTCACCTAGGGCGTCCAGGACGGCCGCCGCGTCGTCGCTCTCGGGGCGCAGGGCGAGCCAGCGACCGGCGAGACCGTCCGCCGGTGCGACCGACAGGGGTGCCCAGGCGACGTGGTAGCGCCAGGATTCGGCCTTGCGCTCACGGCTTCTGGCGGAGCGCCAGCTCGCCAGGGCAGGCAGGACCTCGTCCAGGGCCGCACGGCCGACCCCGAGGGTTTCCGCGAACTGGGCGGGGTCCTGCGACTCCAGCTCGTCCCAGCGGTCCTCGGCGGGGGCGGCCGGTACGGCGGCGGGGGCGGTCAGCCAGTAGCGGCTGCGCTGGAAGGCATACGTCGGCAACTCGACCCGCCGCGCCCCCGGGAACGCCCCCGACCAGTCGACCCCCAACCCCTGCTCCCAGGCACGGCCCACCGCACGCAGCACCTGCTCCTGGCCGCCCTCACCACGCCGGAGCGTCCCGAGCACCGCGGCATCCACACCCGCTGCCTCGACCGACTCCCCCACCCCCACACCCAGCACCGGATGCGGGCCGACCTCGACAAAGAACCGGAATCCATCGGCCAGCAGCGTTCTCGTCGCCTGCTCGAACTCGACCGTCCGACGGAGGTTCTGGTACCAGTACTCGGCGTCCAAGCCCTTCGTGTCCAGCCAGCCACCCGTCACCGTCGAGAAGAACGGCACCGCACCCGAGCGCGGGGTGATCCCGGCCAAGTCAAAGAGCAACTGCTCCCGGATCTCCTCCACATGCGAGGAGTGCGACGCGTAGTCCACCTCGACACGACGGGCCCGCACCCCTTCGGCGACAAGCCCCTCCACCAGCTCCGCGACGGCGTCCGCGTCACCGGAAACCACCGTCGACAACGGGCCGTTGACCGCCGCGACCGACAACCGACCACCCCACCCGGACAGACGCTCCCGCACCACATCCACCCGCAACGGCACCGACGCCATACCGCCGCGCCCCGCCAACACCCCCACCGCACGGGAACGCAACGCCACCACACGCGCCCCGTCGTCCAGGCTCAACCCACCCGCCACACAGGCAGCCGCCACCTCACCCTGCGAATGACCCACCACACCATCCACGGCCACACCGAACGAACGCCACACCTCCGCCAACGACACCATCACCGCCCACAACACCGGCTGCACCACATCAACCCGCGCCAACAACCGCTCCGAACCCAACACCTCCACCAACGACCAGTCGACGTACGGAGAAAGCGCCCGCTCACACTCACCCATCCGCCCCGCGAAAACCCCCGACTCCCCCAACAACTCCGCAGCCATCCCCACCCACTGCGACCCCTGACCCGGGAAG
>NZ_NEUE01000126.1 GCF_002910905.1 Streptomyces sp. SM11
GGGAGGGGGATCGCCGCGTCGGCGAGGAGTTGTTCCCGTCCGACGAGGACGGCGTGGCCTTCGACGGTGCCCTGGACGCCGAGTCCGGGGATGTTCTGGAAGTCCTCGGGGGTGGGGAGGGGGCCGGTGATGTCGGTCGCGGCGGCGGCGACGGCTTGGGCGATGGGGTGTTCGGAGGCGTTCTCCAGTGCTCCGGCGAGGCGGAGGACTTCGGTGGGGGTGGTGGTGGGGGTGGTGTGGGTGGTCTGGAGGGTCATGCGGCCGGTGGTGACGGTGCCGGTCTTGTCGAGGACGATGGTGTCGGCGCGGCGGGTGGTTTCGAGGACTTCGGGGCCCTTGATGAGGATGCCGAGCTGTGCGCCGCGTCCGGTGCCGACCATGAGGGCGGTGGGGGTGGCGAGGCCGAGGGCGCAGGGGCAGGCGATGATGAGGACGGCGACGGCCGCGGTGAAGGCTGCGGTGAGTCCGGCGTCGTTGCCGAGCCAGAAGCCGAGGGTGGCGAGGGCGAGGGCGATGACGATGGGGACGAAGACGGCGCTGATGCGGTCGGCGAGGCGTTGTGCGGAGGCCTTTCCGTTCTGGGCGTCTTCGACGAGGCGGGCCATGCGGGCGAGTTGGGTGTCGGTGCCGACGCGGGTGGCTTCGACGACGAGGCGGCCGCCGGCGTTGAGGGTGGCTCCGGTGACGGTGTCGCCGACGCCGACCTCGACGGGGACGGACTCGCCGGTGAGCATCGAGGCGTCCACGGCGGAGGCGCCCTCGACCACGGTCCCGTCCGTGGCGATCTTCTCCCCGGGACGGACGACGAAGCGATCGCCGACGACGAGCTCACTCGCCGGGACGCGTACCTCCCGGCCGGCCCTGAGGACGGCGACGTCCTTGGCGCCCAGATGCATCAGCGCCCGCAGCGCCGCGCCGGACTTCCGCTTCGCGCGGGCCTCCAGATAGCGGCCCAGCAGGATGAACGTGATGACCCCGGCCGCCACCTCCAGGTAGATCGTCGAGGTGGCGTCGGCGCGCGAGACGGTGAGGTCGAAGCCGTGGCGCATGCCGGGCATGCCCGCGTCGCCGAGGAACAGGGCCCACAGCGACCAGCCGAACGCGGCGAGCGTTCCGAGCGAGACCAGTGTGTCCATCGTGGCCGCGCCGTGCCGGAGGTTGGTCCAGGCGGCGCGGTGGAAGGGCAGGCCGCCCCAGACGACGACGGGCGCGGCGAGGGTGAGGCTCAGCCACTGCCAGGAGTCGAACTGGAGGGCCGGGACCATGGCGAGCAGGACGACGGGTACGGCGAGCACAGCGGAGACGACGAGACGCTGCCGGAGTGCGGCGGGGGAGGTGTCCGCTTCCGGGTCTGCTTCCGCGCCCGCTTCGGCTTCCGCCTCCGGTTCCGCTTCGGCGTCCCGGGCCGGGCGCCGGTCCCCGTCCTGGCCGGAATCCCCGTCCGTACGGCGGGCCGCGTCGGCTTGCGCGTACGTGTCCGGGGCGGCGGCAGGGGGTGTGGCAGCAGGAGGCGGGGCGGTAGGCGGCGGCGTGGCAGGCGGAGTGGCGGCATCGGGTCCTGCTGATGCCTTCCGTTCCGGCCGGGCGACGGGGCGGGCCGTGTAGCCGGTCTTCTCGACCGTGGCGACGAGGTCGCTCAGCTCCAGCCCGTCCCCGAAGATGACGCGGGCCTTCTCGGTCGCGTAGTTCACCGTGGCGGTGACGCCGTCCATCCGGTTGAGCTTCTTCTCGACGCGGGCCGCGCACGAGGCGCAGGTCATCCCGCCGATCATGAGCTCGGCTTCAGAGGCGTCGGCGGCCGGGAAATCGGCTGCTGCTGTGCTGGCCATGTCCGGAACTCCTGGGAAACGCAGATCGGGCCGTACCCCACCAGTATCTGCTGGTGGGGCCGGCCCGACGGTGAACGGGGTGCTGCTGCTCCGGGGGCCGGGCTTCAGGCGGCCGGGCCGATGAGCTCGTACCCGGCCTCGTCCACGGCGACACGGACGGCGTCCTCGGCCAGCGGGGCCTTGGACGTGACGGTGACCAGGCCGGTGGAGGCGACGGCCGCGACCGAGGTCACGCCCGCGATGCCGGAGATCTCCTCCGACACGGAGCCCTCGCAGTGGCCGCAGGTCATGCCCTTGACCTGGTACACGGTGGTGACCGCGTCGGTCTGCTCGATCTGCACGTCGGCCGCACCGTCGTGGCAGGAGCCGGTGGGCGAGCAGCAGGAGCCGGTGGACTGGGGGGTCTCGGTCTCGGCGGTCATGACGTTCTCCTCTTCGCGAACACGTTTCGGCGGCACGACGGGGTACGTGGGGCCGCAGAGGGCTCCGTGGCGCCCCGTCTCATCCATACTATACCCCTAGGGGGTATGGATGTGCTCCGGTGGTGCCGCGTGCCGGGCGGTGGTGCGCGGAGTGGTCTACGGCGCGCGGTGGGCCCGGTGCGGCGCATCGTCGCCGACCAGGGGATCCAGGTAGCGGAACATGATCGTCTTCAGCTCCTGGATGTAGGCCGCGCGCTCCTCGCCCTCGTGGGCCATGATCAGGTCCAGTCCGGCCTTGAAGAGCATGAAGGTCATGTCGGCGATCCGGTGGACCTGCCCGGCGGGCGTGTCCGGGAGGTAGCCGGCGAGCACCGATTCGACCCGCGTCAGCATCGTGGCGTGCAGCGTGTCGTGCTCCTCGGTGATCCGGCCGGGGATCTCCGAGCCGTGCATCAGGACGGAGAACGCCGGATTCTCGCAGTTGAAGGCGATCAGCGGGTCGAGGATGGCGTCCAGCATGCGGTCGAGTGGCAGCTCGATATGGCTCTGGGAGAAGGCGGCGCCGTAGGTGTCCCGCCAGTGGTTGAGCAGCTGGTCGCCGAGCTCGACGGCGATGGCCTCCTTGTTCGGGAAGAACTGGTAGAGCGTGCCCGGTGACACCCCGGCCTCGCGGGCGATGGCGTTGGTGCTGGACGCGGTGTAGCCGCTGGCGCAGAAGACGTTGGCGGCGGCCCGGAGCAGCTGGGCGATACGGGCCTCGCCGCGCGCCTGGCGGCGGCGCGGGCGGGCGGAACCCGGCGCTCCGCCGGCTGCGCCGGCGATGGATCCGCCGTCCGCTCCGTCCGCTGCGGCGCCCTTGGTGGCTTTGGCCTCCGACACGGTCAATCCCCGGCTCTCATGATGCGGTTGACAAACGCGAGTGCTCGCTCGCATTCTAGTGAAACGCGAGCGACTACTCGTGTTTGCCAGGGTAAGTGGCAACGACCGACCCATGCTGCCTTGTGCTGCCCGGGTCTCGGTGAAGGGGACACCGCACCATGTCCGAAGTCAACCGTTCCGTGCCGCCGTCGTCCGGCGGCTGGACCCGGTTCGTCACCGCCCGGCCACGGCTCGCGCTGCTGGCCGCGCTGGTGATCACCGCGCTTGCCGTGTTCGCAGGGAGTGGGGTGGCGGACCGGATGGGCAGCGGCGGCTGGGAGGCCCCCGACGCCGAGTCGACCTATGCGACCGACGTGCTGGCGCGGGAGTTCCCCGCCTCCCAGCCCAACTTCCTCCTTCTGGTGGACAGCGGCTCCGCGACCGTGGACGCCCCCGTGGTGGTCGCCGAAGCCGCCCGCCTCGTCGAGCGGCTGGAGGCCGAGCCGGGTATCTCGGGCATCGGCTCCTACTGGGGAACCGAATCGCCCGCCCTGCGCTCCGAGGACGGTCACGAGGCGATCATCGCCGCCCGGATCGGGGGCGACGAGAAGACCGCGGGCGAGACCCTCGACCGGATAGCCCCCGCCTTCGCGGGGGAGCGGGGTCCGGTGACGGTCTCCCTCGGCGGGCCCGTCGCCGTGCAGCACGAGATGCAGACGATCATCCAGGAGGACCTGCTGCGGGCCGAGCTGATCGCCCTGCCGGTGACGCTCGTTCTGCTGGTCATGGTCTTCGGCAGCGCCGTCGCCGCGCTGCTGCCGCTCGGTGTCGGCATCGTCGCCATCCTCGGCACCAACGCCGTGCTGCGCGGCCTGACGGAGTTCACCGATGTCTCGGTCTTCGCCATGAACCTCACCACGGCGCTCGGCCTCGGACTCGCCATCGACTACGCCCTGTTCATCGTCCGCCGCTTCCGCGAGGAGCTGGCCGGCGGAGCGGATCCCCGGACGGCGGTGGGCACGACGCTGCGGACCGCCGGGCGTACGGTGCTGTTCTCCGCGCTGACCGTGGCGGTGTCCCTGTCGGCGATGCTCGTCTTCCCGCAGTACTTCCTGAGGTCCTTCGCCTACGCCGGGATCGCCGTGGTCCTCCTGGCCGCCGCTGCCGCACTGATCCTGCTGCCCGCGGCACTCGTGCTGCTCGGCCACCGGATCAACGCGCTGGACCTGCGCCGGCTGCTGCGCCGCAGAAGGGGGACGGGGGCCACGGAGGCCCCCGTCTCGCCGACCGGCGGGGGATGGGCGCGGTTCGCCGAGCTGGTGATGCGCAGGGCGCCGGTCTTCGCCATCGTCACCGCGGTGGGGCTCGTCCTCCTGGGACTGCCCTTCCTCGGCGTCAAGTTCGGTACGGCGGATGACCGACAGCTCCCCGCCGGAGCCGAGTCCCGGGTGGTTCAGGAGCACATCCGTGAGGGCTTCCCCGGCAGCCCGGGGGGCGGCCTGGAGATGCTGGTCGAGGGGGAGGGGACACCCGCCGCGTACGCAGCCCTCAAGGACCGGATCGAGAAGGTCCCGGGAGTGCTGGGCGTCGACGGCCCGGTCGCGGCGGACTCGGCCGCGTACTTCAGCGTCCTGCCGGACGGCGAAGCGGTCGGGGAGGGGGCCCAACAGCTCGTACGGGATCTGCGCGCGATGCCCGCCGACTCCTTCGACACCTCGGTGACGGGCACGGCGGCCGTCCTCGTCGACTCCAAGGACGCCATCGCGGACCGGCTGCCCTGGGCGATCGGCATCATCGTCGTGGTGACCCTGCTCCTGGTCTTCCTGCTCACCGGCAGCGTGCTCATCCCGCTCCAGGCGGTCGTGCTCAACGCCCTCAGCCTGACCGCGATGTTCGGTGCGGTGGTCTGGGTCTTCCAGGACGGGCACCTCTCCGGGATCCTCGCCTTCACCAGTACGGGCGACATCGAGACGACCCTGCCCGTCCTGATGTTCTGTGTGGCCTTCGGTCTCTCCATGGACTACGGGGTCTTCCTGCTCTCCCGCATCAAGGAGGAGTACGACCGGACGGGCGACCACGAACGCTCGGTCACCTTCGGCCTGTCCCGCACCGGCGGTCTGATCACCGCGGCCGCCGTGATCCTCGCGGTCGTGATGGTCGCCATAGGCACCTCGCGGGTCACCAACACCAAGATGCTGGGGCTCGGGATCGCCCTCGCCGTCCTGATGGACGCCATGGTGGTCCGCAGCCTGCTGGTCCCCGCAGTGATGAAGCTGACGGGCCACGCCACTTGGTGGGCCCCCGGGCCGCTGCGCGCCTTCCACCAGAGGTTCGGCCTCAGCGAAGGGGATCCGGCCCCGGCCGGTTCCACCGCTCCGGAAGCTCCGGGCGACCGGGGCGCCCCCGGGGACGCGGAGCCCTCAGCAGAGGCCGAGGGCATATCCGGGGCGGGCGTGGAGATTGCCGAACCGGTGGGCCGCTGAGGCCCGCGCATGGACTCCGTGCCGGGGTCCGGGGCTGGGGTCCGGTGCTGGGGCCCGGGGCTGGGAATCTGTTCGGAAGAGGCGCTCCGAAAGCCGTTCGGAAACAGCTCTCGGGGAGGCTGGGAATGCCCCCGGGGCGGGCCCCTGCGGCCCGTGCGGCATCCAACGGGTGGAGGGCGGGGGTGCCGGGCCACCGCCCGGACCGGAGGTCTCCCGAGGCCCACCGGTGAGATGAGAGAAAGTCCTCTGACCTGGGCCTTCGTGCTCCGATTGCCTAGAATTACCCCATCGGAAAAGGGGGCCCGGATGGACCGGAACATACACACGACGGACGACGTGCTGGCACTGATGGATGGACTGTTCGCCCCGGGGGCGGACCGGTGGACGGCCGACGGGGCGTCCTGGTGGGACGACTTCTACGTGGACCGTTCGAAGGCGGTGCCGTTCTTCGTGGACAAGCCCGACGAGAACCTCGACGCGTATCTCCGTCAGGGTCTGATCACCCGGGGCAGGGCGCTCGACCTAGGCTGCGGACCAGGCCGTAACGCGCTGTACCTGGCCTCGCTCGGCTTCGACGTCGACGCGGTCGACCTCTCCCCGGAGGCGATCGCCTGGGCCCGGGAGCGGGCGGACGGGGCGGGGGCCCGCGACCTCCGGTTCCACCGCGGTGACGCGTTCGCGCTGACGGCGGCGAGGGCCGCCCTGGCCGGGCCCTACGACCTGATCTACGACTCCGGCTGTTTCCACCATCTGCCGCCCCATCGGCGTATCAGCTATCTCGCCCTCCTGGAGCGCTGCCTCGCGCCCGGCGGACACTTCGCGCTCACCTGCTTCGCCGCCGGGGATGGCGGGATGGGGTCGGAACTGCCGGACGCCGAGCTCTACCGGTCGGGCGGCCTCCAGGGCGGACTCGCCTACTCGCCCGAGGCGCTGCGCCGGATCTTCTCCCGTCTGGCGGAGGTCGAGCTGCGCCGTATGAACGACGAGGGTCCCCAATCCCCGCTCTTCGGGGAGCCGTTCCTCTGGACGGCCCTCTTTCGCGCGGACGCCCAGAGGTAGACGGGTCCGGGCTGTGCGCGGCGCGGCCCGGCGAAGTCGGACAGGGGGCGCGTCAGCGGCCCCGGTTGCGGGGGCGGGAGGCCACCCAGGCGCGGACGGTGTCGCCGTACCAATACGGCTTCCCGTTCTTCACCTGGTCGGGCGGGGGCAGCAGCCCGTGCTTGCGATAGGAGCGGACGGTGTCCGGCTGGACCTGGATATGCGCGGCAATGTCCTTGTAGGACCAGAGCGTTCTGTCCGTCATCAGTGACACCCTCTCGGCACTTCTCTGTACTTCTCTGCTCTGCTGCGCTCCGCGGCGCAGGCTGACGATCACTCAGCCTGTGCTCGGTTGAACGACCTCGCGGGGCAGGCGGGGTGGGGCTGTTGACCGGCTGTGACAGAAAACCCGTGTAATGGAGATATGTGTGCCGAAATGGTTACTGCTGTGGCAGACGGGATGAACCGCGGTCGGCGTTGCGGAGGGCGGCCGATGTCAGACCCCGGTGCCACGATGAAGGGCATGAGCAATTCCGAACGCCCGATGCCCCCTCTGGTCGCCGACGAACGCACCTCCCTGGAGAGCTGGCTCGATTTCTACCGCGCGACCCTCGCCCAGAAGTGTGCGGACCTGCCTGAGAACGGCCTGCGCGAGGCGTCCGCGGCGCCCTCGCCGATCACGCTGCTCGGACTGCTCCAGCACCTGGCGGAGGTCGAGCGGAACTGGTTCCGCCGGGTGCTCGCGCAGGAGGACGCCCCACCGCTCTTCTCCCCTCCGGCCGGCGGCGGGGACGGCGCCGAGGGCCGCGACGGCGGCTGGGACCTCGCCGAGGACTCCACCTACGAGCAGGCGTTCGCGCAGTGGGAGGCCGAGGTGGCCCGGGCCCGGCAGAACTGCGCGGCACGGGCGCTCGACGACACCAGCCCGTTCATGGGCGGGCAGGTCACGCTGCGCTGGATCTACACCCACATGATCGGCGAGTACGCCCGGCACTGCGGCCACGCCGACCTGATCCGCGAACGCGTCGACGGACGCACGGGAGTCTGACCCGGGCTCAGGCCGTGGTGCCGGACGTTCCGCAGGAGCGGAGGAACTCCCGGGTGCGGCGCGCGATGGGGAAAGGCTTGTCCGGCGGACACGGGTACATGTCCTGCTCCACGATCGCGAACAGGTCGACGTCCAGGGCGCGGGCCGCGTCCAGGACCGGTTCCAGGGCGGGGACCCCGCCGGGTGGCTCGCACATCACGCCCCGGGCCACCGCAGGGCCGAACGGGACCTCGTCCGCCACCACGGCTGCCAGGATCTCCGGATCGACCTGCTTGAGGTGGAGGTAGCCGATGCGCTCCCCGTACGTCTCGATGAGCTTGACGCTGTCGCCGCCGCAGTAGGCGTAGTGCCCGGTGTCCAGGCAGAGCGACACCAGGTCCGAATCGGTGGCGTCGAGGAAGCGGTTGACGTTCTCCTCGGTGTCGATGTGGGTGTCGGCATGCGGGTGGACGACGATCCGCAGCCCGAACCGCTCCCGGACCTCCCGGCCCAGCCGCTTCGTCTGCGCGGTCAGGTCCCGCCACTGCGTGGGGGTGAGCGTGCGGTCCTCAAGCACCTCGCCCGTCTTGTCGTCGCGCCAGAACGAGGGGATGACGACCAGGTGTTCGGCGCCCATGGCCCTGGTCAGTCCGGCGATGTCCGCGACATGCGCCCAGGTCCGGTCCCAGACGTCCGGGCCGTGGTGCAATCCGGTGAAAACGGTCCCGGCGGAGACGGTCAGCCCCCGGCTGCGGGTCTCGTCGGCCAGCCGGGCCGGGTCGGTGGGCAGATAGCCGTACGGACCGAGCTCGATCCACGCGTACCCGGCCTCGGCCACTTCGTCGAGGAAGCGTTGCCAGGGCACCTGCCGTGGGTCGTCGGGGAACCACACGCCCCAGGAGTCGGGGGCCGAGCCGATACGGATGCGGGCCGAGGAGCGGACGGAGGGGGTCATAACGCCCAGCCTCCTGGCCGCTGCGGAAGGGTGTCAAGAGTTCGTCCGAATGTCCGGACAAAATGTTGACAGGGTTCCCGGGAGGGGGCTAGACCTGGGACCAGCCGGTCACCGGTGAGGTCGAAGGGATGCGTATGCCTGAGCCGTACGACGTGATCACCATGGGGCGGATCGGGGTGGACCTCTATCCGCTGGTGGTCGGGGTGCCGCTCGCCAGGGTCGAGACGTTCGGCAAGTTCCTCGGCGGTTCCCCGACGAACGTCGCGGTGGCGGCGGCCCGGCTGGGGCGGCGGACGGCCGTGATCACCCGGACCGGACAGGACGCCTTCGGAACGTATCTCCACGAGGAACTGGAACGGTTCGGCGTGGACGCCCGCTGGGCGACGGCCGTGGCGCGGTATCCGACCCCGGTCACCTTCTGCGAGATCTTCCCGCCGGACGACTTCCCGCTCTACTTCTACCGGCAGCCAAAGGCCCCCGACCTGGAGATCCACACGCCGGAACTCGACCTGGACGCGGTGCGCGACGCCAGGATCTTCTGGATGACGGGTACCGGACTCAGCGCCGAGCCGAGCCGTTCAGCCACACTGGCCGCACTTGAGGCGCGCGGCACCGGCCCGGCGGCTGCGACGGAGCGCGCCACCGGCCCCGCAGGCGGGCGTACGGCGACCGTCTTCGACCTCGACTGGCGGCCCATGTTCTGGGACGGGGGCGACGACAGCACCGAGGCGCCCACGCGGTACCGCGAGGCGCTGGCCCATGCCACGGTGGCCGTCGGCAACATCGACGAGTGCGCGATCGCGACCGGCGAACGCGAACCGTACGCCGCGGCCCGCGCCCTGCTCGCGGCCGGGGTGGAGCTCGCCGTCGTCAAGCAGGGGCCGAAGGGTGTGCTCGCCGTCCACCGCGACGGCACCACCGCCGACTGCCCGCCGCTGCCGGTGGACGTGGTCAACGGCCTCGGCGCGGGCGACGCGTTCGGGGGCGCGCTCTGTCACGGGCTGCTCGCCGGCTGGCCCCTCGAACGCCTGGTGCGGTACGCGAACGCGGCCGGCGCGATCGTCGCCTCCCGGCTCGCCTGCTCGTCCGCGATGCCGTTCCCGGACGAGGTCGAGGGAGCCCTCGCGGCCGGAGCCGTCACGGCGGACTTCGGAGACCAGGCGAACCCCGGTGCGGTGGCCGACTCCGGCGCTTCGGCCGCCCCCGGTGCGGTGGACGCCCCCGGTGCTTCGGCCGACCCCTCGGCCGGAGCGGGCTCATGACGCCTCTCGCGTCCTCCCTCTCCGAACTCGTGCGGCTGAGAGCCGAGCGCCCCGAAGCCGTCGCCGAGGCCGCCGCGCGACGGAAGCGGCGACGGCTGATCCGTCACCCCGGCGACCGGTTGATGATCATCGCGGCCGACCATCCCGCGCGCGGCGCGCTCGCCGTGGGGGACCGGTCCCTCGCCATGGCCAACCGCTTCGAGCTGTTGGAGCGGCTCCGCCTCGCGCTCTCCCGCCCCGGGGTCGACGGCGTGCTCGCCTCCGCCGACGTCCTGGACGATCTCCTCCTGCTCGGAGCCCTGGAGGACAAGATCGTGATGGGCTCGATGAACCGCGGCGGGCTGGCCGGGGCCGCGTTCGAGCTCGACGACCGGTTTACCGGCCACCGCCCCGAGGACCTGGTCCGGCACGGGTTCGACGCGGGGAAGCTGCTGCTCCGCATCGACCACGACGACCCGGGTTCGCTGGACACCCTGCACACCGCCGCCCGTACCGTCGACGCGATGGCGGCGCACCGGCTGCCCGTCTTCATCGAGCCGTTCCTCTGCCGCCGCGTCGAAGGCCGCCTCCGCAACGATCTCGGCGCCACCGCCGTGGCGACCTCCATCGCCATCGCGTCGGGCCTCGCCGGGACGTCCGCGTATACCTGGCTGAAGGTCCCCGTCACCGACGCCCCCGATGCCATGGGCCGGGTGATGGAGGCCTCCACGCTGCCCGCCGTTCTGCTCGGCGGCGAGGTCGGCGACGACCAGGACGCCGCGTACGGGAAATGGCGCGACGCGCTGCGGCTGCCCACCGTGCGGGGGCTGGTCGTGGGACGCTCGCTGCTCTACCCGGTCGACGGGGACGTGACGTGTGCCGTCGACACCGCCGTATCGCTGCTCCGGACGGGTAGGGAAGGGGCATGACGACGCATCACCCCCACCGGGGGCAGCACCAGGAACGGGATCAGCACCACCTGCCGGCCGGCAGCGCCGCACGTGGGGTGTACGCCGTCGACATCGATCCCGAGCGGGCCGGCTGGGACCGATCGTCCCTGCGGGTGCTGGAGCTGGAGCCGGGCGGTGTTCACACGCTTGTCACCGGCGGTAGCGAATGGATCGTCCTGCCGTTGGCCGGTGCCTGTACGGTGCATACGGCAGGTGAGACCTTTGAACTGCTGGGCCGGGAAAGCGTGTTCAGCGGGGTCACCGACTTCGCCTACGTGCCGCGCGACGCCCATGCACAGATCGCCTCCGGCGCAGGAGGCCGCTTCGCCCTGGCAGGAGCGAAGTGCGAGCGACGACTCCCCGCTCGCTACGGCCCCGCGCCGGAGGTACCCGTTGAGCTGCGCGGCTCCGGGACCTGCTCGCGCCAGGTGAACAACTTCGCCGCGGCCGGCACCTTCGACTGCGACCGGCTGATCGCGGTGGAGGTCCTCACCCCCGGCGGCAACTGGTCCTCGTACCCGCCCCACAAGCACGACGAGCACGTGCCGGGCGAGGAGTGCGAACTGGAGGAGATCTACTACTTCGAGGTGGCGGACGGCGGGCTCGGCTACCACCGGGTGTCCCCGTCGCGCGACGGCGGTACGGACGTCCTCGCCGAAGTACGCGGCGGTGACGTCGTCCTCATCCCCGACGGCTGGCACGGCCCGTCCATGGCCACGCCCGGACGGACGCTGTACTACCTGAACGTGATGGCCGGGCCGGGGGAGGAGCGCGCCTGGCTGATCCGCGACCATCCCGACCACCGGTGGATCCGCGACACCTGGCGGGACGAGCCGATCGACGCCAGACTCCCGCTGTACACGGCGCATCCGTCGCCCGGCCCGGAGGTAACGCCTTGAGCCCGACGAGTCCCGCGAGCCCGACGCACCCCACCCCCACCCGTCGCCTGACCACCGCTCAGGCCCTGGTCGCCTTCCTGGCCCGGCAGTACACCGAGCGCGACGGCCGACGGCAGCGGCTCATCAGCGCCACCTGGGGCATCTTCGGCCACGGCAACGTCGCGGGCATCGGCCAAGCACTCGTGGAGGCGGGCGGCGGCGGAAACGGGACCGGACACGAGACCGGGGCCGGAAACGGGATCGCGCACCGCATGCCGTACCTCCAGGGCCGCAACGAACAGGCCATGGTGCACGCGGCCGTCGGGTACGCCCGCCAGTCCGGCCGGCTCTCGGCGCACGCGGTGACCACGTCCATCGGCCCGGGGGCCACCAATCTCGTCACCGGGGCCGCGCTCGCCACGATCAACCGCCTGCCCGTCCTCCTCCTGCCCGGCGACACCTTCGCGACCCGGCCCGCCGACCCCGTACTGCAACAGCTCGAAGTGCCGTACGCGGGCGATGTCTCGGTCAACGACTGCCTGCGCCCCGTCTCCCGCTACTTCGACCGGATCACCCGGCCGGAGGCGCTGATCCCGGCGGCCCTCCAGGCGATGCGGGTCCTCGCCGACCCCGCCGAGACCGGGGCCGTCACGCTCGCGCTGCCGCAGGACGTCCAGGCGGAGGCGTACGACTGGCCGGAGGAGTTCTTCGCCGAGCGCGACTGGCACGTCCGCAGGCCCGCCCCCGACGCGTTCGAACTGGAAGCGGCGGTACGGGCGGTGCGCTCAGCCCGCCGCCCGCTGATCGTCGCGGGCGGCGGGGTCCGGCACAGCGCCGCCGAGGAGACGCTCGCCGCGTTCACCGCCGCGACCCGCATCCCGGTCGCCTCCACCCAGGCGGGCAAGGGTGCGCTTCGCCACGACCACCCGGCCGACGTCGGCGGCATCGGCCACACCGGCACCGCCACCGCCGACGAGCTGGCCCGCGCCGCCGACCTGGTGATCGGCATCGGCACCCGCTTCTCCGACTTCACCACCGCCTCCGGCACGCTCTTCGCCGGTCCGGAGGTCCGCTTCCTCCACCTCAACATCACCGGCTTCGACGCCCACAAGCTGGCCGCCCTCCCGCTGGTCGCCGACGCCCGCGCGGGACTGGAGGCGCTGACGGCGGCGCTCGCCGGACGCGGCTACCGGGTCGACCCGGCGTACGAGACGGAGTACACCGGCGCGAAAGAGGCATGGGAGGAACGGGTCGAGGCGTCCTTCGCCACCCCCGACCCCACCGCGCGCCCCACCCAGACCCAGGTCCTCGGCCTCCTGGACGCCCTGGTCACCGAGGACGACATCCTCATCAACGCCGCCGGCTCCCTCCCCGGAGACCTGCACAAGCTCTGGCGCACCCGCTCCCGCGACCAGTACCACGTCGAGTACGGCTACTCCTGCATGGGCTACGAGATCCCGGCCGCGATCGGCGTCCTGCTGGCGGCCGAAGCCCGCGGGCCCCACCGCCCGGACGAGCCGGGCCGCCCCGTCTGGGCGCTCGTCGGCGACGGCACGTATCTGATGAACCCCACCGAGATCGTCACCGCAGTCCAGGAGAACCTGCCGCTGAAACTGGTGATCCTCCAGAACCACGGGTACGCCTCCATCGGCGGCCTCTCCGAAGCGGTCGGCGCCGAACGCTTCGGCACGGCCTACCGCCACCGGGCCGCCGACGGCGGCTTCACCGGCCCGCCACTCCCCGTCGACCTGGCAGCCAACGCGGCCTCCCTCGGCATGCGGGTCCTGCGCGCCACCACCGTCGACGACCTGCGCAAAGCCCTCTCCGAGGCCCGCGAAGCCGACGGTGCCACTTGTGTCTACGTCGAGACCGAAACGCCCGACACAGTGTCGGGCCCCCCTCCGGCACAGGCGTGGTGGGATGTTCCGGTAGCCGAAACCGCGAGCCGACCGGCGGCGGTCAAGGCCCGGGAGGAGTACGACCGGCAGGCCGCCGCCCGACGCTGCCACCTGTGAAGCCCTGCCTGACCCCGCTTGAACCTGCCTGAGCGGCCAGAAGCCTGAAGGAGTACGTCATGACGAAGACCGTCAACCACTGGATCGGCGGCAAGACAGTGGAGGGCACGTCGGGCCAGTACGGTCCCGTGACGGACCCGGCCACCGGCGCGGTCACCACGCAGGTGGCACTCGCCTCCGTGGAGGAGGTCGACGCGGCCGTAGCGGCGGCGAAGGCCGCGTACGCGACGTGGGGCACGTCCTCGCTCGCCCAGCGCACCACGGTCCTCTTCCGCTACCGCGCGCTGCTCGACGCCCACCGCGACGACATCGCCGCGCTGATCACCGCCGAGCACGGCAAGGTGCACTCGGACGCGCTGGGCGAGGTCGCCCGCGGTCTGGAGATCGTCGAGCTGGCCTGCGGAATCACCACCCAGCTCAAGGGCGAGCTGTCCACCCAGGTCTCCAACCGGGTCGACGTCTCCTCGATCCGCCAGTCGCTCGGCGTCGTCGCGGGCATCACCCCGTTCAACTTCCCGGCCATGGTGCCGATGTGGATGTTCCCGCTGGCCATCGCCTGCGGCAACACGTTCGTGCTGAAGCCCAGCGAGAAGGACCCGTCGGCCGCCAACCTCCTGGCCGAGCTGGCCTCGGAGGCCGGTCTCCCGGACGGCGTCCTCAACGTCCTGCACGGCGACAAGGTGGCGGTCGACGGCCTGCTCGACCACCCCGACGTGGCCGCAGTCTCCTTCGTCGGCTCCACCCCCATCGCCCGCCACATCCACGGCACGGCCTCCGCCAACGGCAAGCGCGTCCAGGCGCTCGGCGGCGCGAAGAACCACATGCTCGTCCTCCCGGACGCCGACCTGGACGCGGCCGCCGACGCGGCGGTCTCGGCGGCGTACGGCTCCGCCGGTGAGCGCTGCATGGCGATCTCCGCCGTCGTCGCCGTCGGCGCGATCGGCGACGAGCTGGTCGCCAAGATCCGTGAGCGGGCCGAGAAGATCACGATCGGCCCCGGCAACGACCCCGCCTCCGAGATGGGCCCCCTGATCACCGCCGCCCACCGCGACAAGGTCGCCTCCTACGTCACGGGCGCCGCCGCCCAGGGCGCGGAGGTCGTCCTCGACGGCACGGGCCACACGGTCGAGGGCTTCGAGGACGGCCACTGGATCGGCCTGTCCCTCCTGGACAAGGTCTCCACCGACTCCGACGCGTACCGGGACGAGATCTTCGGCCCGGTGCTGTGCGTGCTCCGCGTCGACACGTACGAGGACGGCGTCGCCCTCATGAACGCCTCGCCGTTCGGCAACGGCACCGCGATCTTCACCCGCGACGGCGGCGCGGCCCGCCGCTTCCAGCTGGAGGTCGAGGCCGGCATGGTCGGCGTCAACGTCCCGATCCCGGTCCCGGTGGGCTACCACTCCTTCGGCGGCTGGAAGGACTCGCTCTTCGGCGACCACCACATCTACGGCAACGACGGGGTGCACTTCTACACCCGCGGCAAGGTCGTCACCACCCGCTGGCCCGACCCGGCCGACGCCCCGTCGGGTGTCGACCTGGGCTTCCCGCGCAACCACTGAGGGCCGCCCCCGCCGCCCCCGCCGCCCCCGCAGTCCTCGCCGGTCCCCGCCCGCACCCCGGTGCCGGCGGGGACCGGTGCGTCGGGCTGCGACGTTTGCCCGGCCGTGACGTTCGTCGGGCCGTGACGCCCGTCTTCCAGGTAGTGAACCGGAGGTTCCCCCGCACCGGCATGCCGGCGGAGCCCCGCCACCCCGAGAAATGCGGATGCCGGGCCACCGCCCCGCCCTGCATCCTGTGACCCATGAACACCCCGGCCCTCCCGCCCCGTTACGAGATCCGCGCCCAGCACACCGCCTCGACCGTCACCGTCTACCAGGCGTACCGGCCCGCCATCGGGCTCCCCGCCGCACGTGACGGGCGGTTCCCGGCGGCCTGGAAGCGGGACCGGACGACATGGATCAAGCCCAGCTTCCTGTGGATGATGTACCGCTGCGGATGGGGCACGAAGGAGGGGCAGGAGGTCGTCCTCGCCGTCGAGATCGACCGGAGCGGCCTGGAATGGGCCCTCGCGCACGCCGAACTCTCGCACTACGTAAGCGATGTGCCCCCCGACGAGAGGTCCTGGAAGCGCAGCCTGCGCGCCGCCCCCGCCCGGGTCCAGTGGGACCCCGAGCGCGACCTCGACCTGAACCCGCTCCCGTACCGCTCCTTCCAGCTCGGGCTGAGCGGCGAGGCCGCACGGCGGTACGCGGACGAGTGGACCGTGTCCGTCCGCGACGTCACCCCGCTCGCGCGCGAGGTGCGCGCGGCGGTCCGGGCGGGGGAGCGGGAGCGGGCCGCCACCCTGCTGCCGGTGGAGACACCGCTCGGTCTCGCCGCGCCCCGGCCGGTGCGTCGTACCCGGGAGCGCCCGTCTACCGCGAGGCACCGCCCCCGAACTCCCACGCCAGCATCCTGACCCCTCCGTCGTCCCCCGCCCCCGCCGACCGGTACGTCGCGAGCGCCGCCTCGTTGTCCTCCTCCACGCCGACCCACTGGCCGCAGCACCCCCGCTCCCGGGCGATGTCCACGAGCGCCAGTGTCAGGGCCCTGCCGATGCCCCGGCGGCGGAACGGTTCGTCGACGCCGAGTTCGTACAGGCACATCTCCGTGCCCTTGTCCGGGTGCAGCATCTCGATGCCCGAGACGAAGCCCGCCGGGACGCCGTCCACGTACGCGATCAGCATCAGGTGACCGTCCGCCGCGAGGAAGCGGGCGGCCCGTTCCTCGCGGGGCGGTGCGTCGTAGAGGTGGCCGGCGGCCAGGAGTTCCGTGACGGTAGTAGCGCGGCGAATGTCCACAAGGGCCTCCCGCGGCAAGGGTTCTGAACGCATTCTGTACCGCGTCCGGAGTACGGCGGGGGTGGACCGTACCTCTCAGGGAGGCTGTTCACCTCCCCCTGGCGGCATTCGATCGGCTTGCGTCCTCCGCTTAGGGTCGGGGGATGGAGACTCCTACTGCTCGACGGTGGCGCCTGCTGCCCCGTACCCGGACCCGGTGGGCCGCGGCCGTGGCCGTGCTCGCCGTGCTCGTGGGCGGCGGCACCTGGACCGCCGTCGCCGACGACGGCACGCCCGCCGTGCAGCGCGAGGACCGGACGCTGCGGATGGACGGGGTGCCGATCGACACCTCGTACTTCCACGCCGAAGGCTCCGGCAAGCGGCCCGCCGTGCTCATCGGGCACGGCTTCGGCGGCAGCAAGAACGACGTACGGGCCCAGGCCGAGAAGCTGGCCGCCGACGGGTACGCGGTGCTCACCTGGTCGGCGCGCGGCTTCGGGAAGTCCGGCGGGGAGATCTCCCTCAACGACCCGGACCACGAGGTCAAGGACGTCTCCCGGCTCATCGACTGGCTCGCGACGCGGCCCGAGGTGGAGCTCGACGGGAAGGGCGACCCCCGGGTCGGCCTCACCGGGGCCTCCTACGGCGGGGCGGTCTCCCTGCTCGCCGCCGGGCACGACGAGCGGGTCGACGCCATCGCGCCCGTCATCACCTACTGGAACCTCGCCGACGCCCTCTTCCCCGAAGGGGTCTTCAAGAAGCTCTGGGCCGGGATCTTCATCACCACCGGCGGCGGCTGCGAGAAGTTCGAGAAGCGGCTCTGCGAGATGTACGAACGGGTCGCCGTCAGCGGCGAGCCCGACGTCGAGGCCGTGAAGCTCCTCACCGAGCGTTCGCCGTCCGCCGTCGCCGACCGCATCAAGGTCCCCTCGCTCCTCCTCCAGGGGCAGTCCGACTCCCTCTTCCCGCTCGGCCAGGCCGACGCCATGCAGAAGGCCATCAGCGCCAACGGCGCACCGGTCTCCGTCGACTGGATCTCCGGCGGACACGACGGCGGCGACAGCGAGACCGGACGCGTCGAAGGGCGCGTCGGGAACTGGTTCGACCGGTATCTCAAGGAGGACACCGGCACCGGCACCGGGCCCGCCTTCCGCGTCACCCGGACCGGAGGCGTCGACTCCACCGACGGCGCCGCCCTCCTGCGCGGCGCGAGCAGCGACACCTACCCGGGGCTGCGCGGCGGCGGCCGGGACATCGCCCTCGGCGGCGGGACGAAGACCTTCCGCAACCCGGCCGGCGCCGCACCGCCCGCCATCTCCGCCGTGCCCGGCGCCGGCGGCGGACTCGCCCAGCTCTCCTCCCTCGGCGTCGGGCTCTCGCTCGACTTCCCGGGACAGTTCGCCCGCTTCGAGTCCGCCCCGCTGGACACCTCCGTACGCGTCACCGGCACGCCCACCGTGAAGGTGAACGTCACGGCGAGCGGCGACCGGGACGCGGTGCTCTTCGGCAAGGTGTACGACGTGTCACCGGACGGCAGACAGCAGGTGCTGCCCCACCAGCTCGTCGCCCCCTACCGGATCACCCCCGACCAGCAGGGCGAACCGGTCGAGCTGGCGCTGCCCGCGATCGACCACGCGTTCGACGCCGGGCACCGGCTGCGCCTCGTGTTCTCCGCGACGGACCTCGGTTACGCGTCCCCGGCCGAGCCCGCCACGTACACCGTCACCGCCGACGGGCCGCTGACCATCCCCACCGCGCCCGCCGTGACGACCGCGGCGGCCGCCCTCCCTTGGTGGACCTGGGGCCTCCCGGCCGCCGCCCTCGTCATCGCGGCCGCTCTGCTGCTCACCGCCCGCCGCCGGACCGCGACGCCCGCGCCGGACCCCGCGCTCACCGACGTACCGCTCCAGATCACCGGTCTTTCGAAGAAGTACGCGAAGTCGGTGGACCGGTACGCCGTGCGCGAGCTGTCCTTCCGTGTCGAGAAGGGCCAGGTCCTCGGACTTCTCGGGCCCAACGGCGCGGGCAAGACGACCACCCTGCGCATGCTCATGGGGCTCATCACCCCCGACGAGGGCGAGATCCGCGTCTTCGGGCAGGCCATCCGGCCGGGGGCCCCGGTGCTGTCCCGGGTCGGGGCGTTCGTGGAGGGGGCCGGGTTCCTGCCGCACCTCTCGGGGCGCGCCAACCTCGACCTCTACTGGCAGGCCACCGGCCGCCCGGCCGAGGACGCCCACATCGACGAGGCCCTGGAGATCGCCGGCCTCGGCGACGCGCTGGCCCGCGCGGTACGGACGTACTCCCAGGGCATGCGGCAGCGGCTCGCCATCGCACAGGCCATGCTCGGCATGCCGGACCTGCTCATCCTCGACGAGCCGACCAACGGGCTCGACCCGCCGCAGATCCGCGAGATGCGGGACGTGATGATCCGGTACGCGGCCGGCGGCCGGACCGTCATCGTCTCCAGCCACCTCCTCTCCGAGGTCGAGCAGTCCTGCACCCACCTGGTCGTCATGGACCGGGGCCGGCTCGTCCAGGCCGGGCCGGTCGCCGAGATCACCGGATCCGGCGACATGATCCTGGTGAGCGTGGCGGAGGAGGTGTCCGAGCCGCTGGCGGAAAAGGTCGCGGCCCTGCCGGGCATCGGTTCCGCCGTCCGCACCGACGACGGGCTCGGGCTCCTCGTCCGCCTCGACGGGGCCACCACCGCGCGGCTCGTCGCGGACCTCGTCCGGCTCGACATCCCGGTCACCGGCGTCGGACCGCACCGCCGCCTGGAGGACGCCTTCCTCACCCTGATCTCCGGAGGAGCAGCATGAGCGCCCCCACCCAGGCCCCCGAGGTCCGGGACGACACCGAGCATCCCGAGGCCGCCGGCTACCGCGCCCGGCGCACGCTTCCCCTCCGCGTCGAGGCGATGCGGCAGTTGCGCCGCCGCCGCACCCTGCTGATGGGCGGGGTGCTCGCCGCCCTCCCCTTCATCCTGATCATCGCCTTCGCGATCGGCGGCACGCCGGACGGCGAGGACGGTGGCGGCGGCCGGGGCGGCGGCCGGATCAACCTGATGGACGTGGCGACCGAGTCCGCCGCGAACTTCGCCGCCACCTCGCTGTTCGTCTCGGCCGGATTCCTGCTGGTGGTGCCGGTAGCCCTGTTCTGCGGGGACACCGTCGCCTCCGAGGCGAGCTGGTCCTCGCTGCGCTATCTGCTCGCCGCACCCGTGCCCCGCGTACGGCTGCTGTGGTCCAAGCTCGTCGTCGCGCTCGGCTTCAGCCTGGCCGCGATGGTGCTGCTGCCGCTCGTCGCGCTGGTGGCGGGCACGGCGGCCTACGGCTGGGGGCCGCTGAAACTTCCCACCGGGGGAGCGCTGGCCGCCGGGGACACGGTGCCCCGCCTCGCGATCGTCGTGGCGTTCATCTTCGTCTCCCAACTGGTCACCGCGGGCCTGGCGTTCTGGCTGTCCACGAAGACGGACGCCCCGCTCGGGGCGGTCGGCGGCGCGGTGGGCCTCACCATCGTCGGCAATGTGCTCGACGCGGTCACCGCGCTCGGCTCCTGGCGCGACTTCCTGCCCGCGCACTGGCAGTTCGCCTGGGCCGACGCGCTCCAGCCGCAGTTGGAGTGGGGCGGCATGATCAAGGGCACGGCCGTATCCGTGACCTATGCCCTGATCCTGTTCGCGCTGGCCTTCCGCGGGTTCAGTCGCAAGGACATCGTGTCCTGAACCTGATGTTCCGCCGGTTTCCCGCCCGCTGTTGCCGCATCGAGATGGTTCCGCAACGCTTTCGTCGACTCCGGCAGGCGGACCCGTACGTCACATTCACAGATGTCGAGGACATCGTGACGACGTGGGGGGTTACACATGCATCAGATCAGCCGGCGACACGAAGAGCGGGCAGGAGACTCGGCGGGAGATCGGGCAGGAGGCTGGGCAGGGGGTCGGCCGGGGGGCCGGGCCGGAGCCGTGGCGCTTCTCCTGGCGGGCGCCCTGCTGCTCACCGCCTGCGGCGGCGGCGACAGCGGCTCGGAGGGCACGCGCGGCGTGACCTCGGACACGCGCAAGGGGCAGGGGTCGACGGGCAGCGGACAGCCCGCGCCGGACGCGGCTGCGTCCGAGAAGGGCCGGGCGGCCGCGCCGACGGGAGAGGACGGGGACACGGGAAGGCCGGAAACCGTGGCGCCCGACTACCTCTCCACCTTCGCCCTGGACGTGGACACCGCCAGCTACGGCTACGCGCGCCGCATCCTCGGCGACGGCAGGCTGCCCACTCCCGAGGACGTACGCCCCGAGGAGTTCGTCAACAGCTTCCGCCAGGGGTACGAACGCCCGAAGGGGCCCGGCTTCTCGGTGAACGTCGACGGGGCGCGCATCGCCACCGGGAAGGGCGGGGGCGGTGGAACCGGAGCCTCCGACTGGTCGCTGCTGCGCGTCGGCCTGGCCACCGAGGTCGCCCCGTCCACCGCTGAACGGCCGCCCGCCGCTCTCACGTTCGTCGTCGACATCTCGGGGTCCATGGCCGAGACCGGCCGCCTGGACCTGGTCAGGAAGTCCCTGGACATCCTCACCGACGAACTGCGCGACGACGACTCCATCGCCCTGGTCACCTTCAGCGACGAGGCCGAGACCCGGCTGCCGATGACCCGGGTGAAGGGCAACCGGAACCGGATCAAGGGCGCGGTGCGGGAGATGCGGCCGGCGCAGTCCACCAACGTCGAGGCGGGCATCACCCTCGGCTACGAGAAGTCCGTCGACGGCCACCGCGAAGGCGCCACCAACCGGGTGGTGCTCCTCTCCGACGCCCTCGCCAACACCGGTGACACCGAGGCCGAGGGAATCCTGAAGAAGATCGACTCCGCCCGCCGGGAGTACGGCATCACCCTCTTCGGCGTCGGCGTCGGCAGCGACTACGGTGACGCGTTCATGGAGCAGCTCACCAACAAGGGCGACGGGAACACCACGTACGTCGGTGACGCCGAACAGGCCCGCAAGGTCTTCGTCGGCCAGCTCCCCGCCCACCTGGAGATCCGGGCCCGTGACGCAAAGGCCCAGGTGGCGTTCGACCGGAAGACCGTGAAGCAGTTCCGGCTGATCGGCTACGAGAACCGCAAGGTCGCCGACGAGGACTTCCGCGACGACAGCGTCGACGGCGGCGAGGTCGGCCCCGGCCACACCGTGACCGCTCTGTACGCCGTCCGGCTGCGCGAGGGCGCCTCCGGCACCGTGGCCAAGGCCACCGTGCGCTGGCTCGACCCCAGGACCCGCAAGCCCCGGGAGGAGACCGGAACCGTGCGGACGGAGGCGGTCAAGGGCTCCCTGTGGGGCGGCGAGAACGACCGGCTCCAAGTGGCTGCCGTGGCCGCGTACTTCGCCGATGACCTGCGGGGCGGCGAGCTGCCCGGAGCGCCCGGGCTCAGCGAACTCGCCTCCCGGGCGGACGGGCTGGCGGAGGCGACCGAGGACAGTGCCGTCAGGAAGCTGGCCACGGCGATCGGACAGGCGGACCGGCTCAGGGGCGGAGCCGGAACGGGCGGCGGGCCGGAGCCGAGCGAGGGTGAGATCGGCTGAGACGGGGAAGGCGGCATACTGGGTTCAGTTCTCCGGCCCGCACCGTTCGTATCCCGTTCGTCATCGCACGGTTCCTCGTCAATCGTCGGCGGACCAACGGCGCGGCACCCGCAGGTCACCTGGGAGCGCCCCCTGCGCGGCGGCCTCAACCGCTGGCCGGCGTGCGGCGGCGCCCGGCTCCCGCTGCCCGATCGTGCCGGAGCGGGGGAGGAGGAGCCAGGAACCTCCGTCACACGTTGGGTACCCTGAGCCGGTCCCAGCTGGTCTTCCCCGGAATGCCGTCCGCGTCGCCGCCCGTGTAGCCCAGCTTGCGCTGCCAGGCGGCGTAGGATTTCCGGTCGGCCTCGGACCAGGCCGGGCCGGGCCCCACCGTGTACCGGCCGCAGCCCTCCGCGACCAGACGCCTGCCCATCACCGTGATGATCGCGCTGTTGCGGCCGACCTTGAAGAACGCGGCCCCCGGAAACGGCTCGTATCTCGGCTTCGGCGGCGGCTCCGAGGGGCCGTCCGGGGATCCGCCCAGCCGCTTGCCGATCCGTGTGCGCATCGAGTTCATGGTGAACCCGCGCGGATCGACCTTGCCCGGCTGCCACTCCAGATGCCCGATCACCGACCGCTGCGTCCAGCCGTGCGCACGGCAGACGGCGGCGGCTGCCCGCTCGATCGCCAGCAGCTGGGCCGCCGGCCAGGGATCCTTGCCGTCGCCGAGGTTGATGCACTCGAAGCCGTAGAAGTGCCGGTTGCCGTCGGTGTTGGCCTCGTTGTCCGGGGGCAGCGCCTTCTCCGCGATGACGGCGCGCAGGACGTCGTCGTCGCCGAGCCCGGCGTGGTTGGCCCGCCCGTTCCCCACGAGGTGGACGGACCCGTCCTTGGCGATGACCCCGTGGCAGAGCGGGCCGGGCAGGGCGGAGTGGCCGTTGTAGCAGAGCTCGACCGAGGACGCGGTGCCCGAGGTGACCGTGTGATGGATCATCACCCCGTGCGTAGGGCCCCAGGAACCCTTGTGGTTCCGGTTGTTGGTACGCCAGCTCCGGTGCTCGACGACGTGGAGGCCTTCGTCGCGGAGGGCTTTGAGCAGCTTGTCGGCGGACAACGGCGTCGCCATCGCGGCGCTCCTTTCCCTGATGGTGCGTAGTTCACGCGGGTGCTTCGATGTGGGGGTGGTGGGACCGGCGGAGGGACAGCGGCGCGGAGCCGCATACACCAGCCGGGTGAAGGGGGTGGTCGGGAGCGCCTCGCGGCGGGAATTCCGCATTGGGGCCCATCTGACGATTTGCCCGCTCGTGGGCCCTGCCGAACATCCCGCCGGACGGAAGGTTCCGCCGACATCGAACTCCTGTCCGGGTGTGTCCGAACTCCTGCCCGATGGGTGCGGAGTGGAGACCCCCGGCGCCGTGCCCCGCGGACCTGCGCACGCCACGGTGGGGGCCCGCCTCCTCCCGCTGTCGTATGCGGCCGGACGCCCCGCCTCCTACCGTGAGGGGGGGATGACCTTCGACCGCCTGGCCGCCCGTGTGCGGGCCCTGCCGCCGATCGTCGCGGATCTGCTGGTGGTGGCGGTGGTGGGCGTGTTCACCACCGCCGACGCGGCCGTCAACGAACCCGGCTACCGGCAGGCCGACGCGCTGACCTGGGCCCTCCTCGTGGTCTCGCTGGCGGCGCTCGCCTGCCGCCGCCGTTGGCCCGTTCCGGTGGTCTGTGTGACCGGGGCGGCGTGCGCCGGGTGGGCGCTGCACGGACACATCGGCGAACTGCTGAACCTCCCGGTGATCGTGGCGCTGTACACGGTCGCGGTGCTGGGAGACCGCCGACGCACCCTGTGGACCGGGGTGATCGCCGCGACGGTCTCGGGCGCGGTGGCGCTGAAGGTCGGCCGGGACGTGGCCAACCCGCAGGGACTGCCGGTCCTGGAGATGGTCTGGCCGCTCGTTCCGCTGCTCCTGGGCGAGGTGGTGCGGACCCGCCGGGAACTGCTGGCGGAGTACGCCGCGCGCGCCGCGCGGGCCGAGGAGGACCGGGAACGGGAGGCCGTCCGCCGGGTCCGGCAGGAGCGGGCGCGGGTCGCCCGGGAGATCCACGACATCCTCGCGCACACGGTGAGCGCGATGACCGTGCAGGCCGGAGTGGCTCTCGAAGCGCTGGACGCCGCGCCGGAGGTGTCGCGGCAGGCGATGACGCAGGTGCGCGCCTCCGGCAAGGAAGCCGTACGGGAACTCCGGGCCACGCTGTCCGTCCTGCGCGCGGCGGAGTCCACGGCGCCGGCCCCCCCGCCTCGACCAGCTGGACGAGCTGGTGGCGGGGGTCGAGGCGGGCGGCGTACGGGTCAGCCTGCGGCGGGACACGGGGGACGCGGCCTTCCCCTCGGTCGTCGAGGCCACGGCGTACCGGATCGTGCAGGAGGCGCTGACCAACGTGGTGAAGCACTCCGCGGCGCGGCACGCCGCGGTGTCGGTGACCCGCGACGCCGCCCGTCTGACCATCGAGATCGTGGACGACGGTCCACCGGCGCCGCCGAGCGCCGCCCCGCCCGCCGACCGGGGCTTCGGCCTGATCGGCATGCGGGAACGCGCGGTCGCGGTGGGCGGCGGCGTCACGTACGGTCCGGTGCCGGGCGGCGGCTTCCGCGTCCACGCCGAACTGCCGACGGAGGGTGCGGCCTCATGAAACATGACGCGGTACGGAACAGGGGGGAGCGGCCTCATGACCGGGGAGCTGTACGGAGCAGGGGGAGCGGCCTCATGACCGAGCAGGCGTACGGCGCGGCGGCCGCGCCGACGCCCGTCCGGGTGGTCCTCGCCGACGACCAGACCGTCGTACGGGCCGGATTCCGTGCCCTCCTCGACCTCACCGACGACCTGGTCGTCGTCGCGGAGGCGGCCGACGGGGCCCGAGCCGTCGAGGCGGTCCGGACGACCCGCCCGGACGTCGTGCTGATGGACATCCGGGATGCCCGGCGTCGACGGCCTGGAGGCCACCCGCCGGATCGCCGCGGACCGCTCCCTCGACCGGGTCCGCGTGGTCATGCTCACCACGTACCAGGTCGACGCGTACGTCTTCGAGACCCTCCGCCACGGTGCCGCGGGCTTTCTGCTCAAGGACATCGAGCCGGACGACCTGCGCGCCGCGATCCGTACGGTCGCGGCGGGCCGGAGCCTGCTCGCCCCCGCCGTCACCCGCCAGGTGATCGAGGAGTTCGCCCGGCTGAAGGCCCCCGAGGCGGCGGGCGCCGAACGGCTCGCCGTTCTCACCGGCCGGGAGCGCGAGGTGATGGCGCTGGTCGCCACCGGACTGTCCAACGACGAGATCGGCAAGGAACTGATCATGAGCCCGCTGACCGCGAAGACTCATGTCAGCCGGACCATGACGAAGCTGGGCGCCCGCGACCGGGCGCAGCTGGTGGTCCTCGCCTACGAAACGGGTCTGGTCAGGGCCGGGGGCCGCTGACCGTACTCCGGCGGGAGGAGGAAGCGGCTCCCGCCGGAGGATTCGCGACCGGCCCCCCGCTCGTAGCGTCGGCCGCATGATCGAAGCAACGGAACTCACCAAGCGATACGGCGGACGGACCGCTGTCGACCGGCTGTCGTTCACCGTCCGGCCCGGCCGGGTGACCGGCTTCCTCTGCCCGAACGGTGCCGGGAAATCGACCACCATGCGCCTGATCCTCGGCCTCGACTCCCCGAGCGCCGGGCATGTCACCGTGGGCGGGAAGACCTACGCGGACCTGCCCGTGCCGCTGCGGACGGTCGGCTCGCTGCTCGACGCCAAGGGCGTCCACGGCGGCCCCTCCGCCTACCACCACCTGGCCGGACTCGCGGCGAGCAACGGCATCCCGCGCCGCCGCGTCGAGGAGGTGCTCGACCTCGTCGGTCTCCCGGAAGAGACGGCCCGCAGGCGTACCAAGGGGTTCTCGCTCGGCATGGGCCAGCGGCTCGGTATCGCGGCGGCGCTGATCGGGGAGCCGGAGGTACTGATCCTCGACGAACCGGTCAACGGCCTCGACACCGAGGGCATCCGCTGGATCCGGGGACTGATGCGGTCCCTGGCGGCGGAAGGCCGCACGGTGTTCCTCTCCAGCCACCTCATGAGCGAGATGGAACTGACGGCCGACCACCTCATCGTGATCGGACAGGGCCGGCTGATCGCGGACACGGCCGTGCGCGACCTCATCGAGAGCAACTCCCGCTCGCACACCCTCGTCAGGTCCCCCGAACCGGAACGGCTGCGCACCCTGCTGGAAGCGGTCGGAGCACGCGTACGGCTGGACGCCAGGGGCGGCTGGCGGGTCGACGGACCCGACGCCCCGGCCATCGGCGACCTGGCCCGCGACCACGGGGTCGCCGTCCACGAACTCACCCCCGCCCACTCCTCCTTGGAGGAGGTCTACATAACACTGTCGCAGTCCTCGGTGGAGTACCGGGCCGAGGACAGGAGTCCGTCGGCGCCCCGGAAGGAGACAGCCCGATGACCACGACCACGCCCGCCCTGTCCGACACGCGTCGGAACCGGAAACGGACCGGCTTCCGAGAGGCCCTCGCCTACGAATGGATCAAGTTCCGCAGCGTGCGCTCCACGGTGTGGACGACCGTGGCGACGGCCGTGATCCCGGTGCTGGGCGCGGTGTTCGTCGCCACGACCGGAAGCCTTCAGCCCGACGACACGGTCCTCGGCGGCAGCCTCACGCTCACCGTCGTCGCCCAGATGCTGGCCGCGGTCGTCGGGGCGCTCGTCGCCTCGGGGGAGTACAGCCGCGGCACCATCCGTACGACGTTCGCCGCCTGCCCCCGCCGGGGCACGGTCCTCGCTGCCAAGGCGACCCTGGTGGCGGGCGTGATGTACGCCCTCGCTCTGGCCTCCTGCACGGCTGCCTACCTCGTCGGGGACGCGTTGCTGCCGCAGGGCCGGTACGCCCAGGGCGAGCCTCTGCCCGCCCTGTTCGGCATCGCCGCGTCCTTCGCGGTGGCCGCCGTGCTCGGCCTCGCAGTCGGCACCCTCGTGCGCCACTCCGCCGGGGCGGTCACCACGGTGCTCGGCCTGCTGCTCCTGCCGTCGCTGTTCGGCCCCCTCTTCGGCGAAGCCGAACGCTGGGTCGCCGGCCTCTCCCCGACGGCCGCACTGGAAAAGCTCACCCAGACCTCGGACGCCGCCGCCGACACCGTGGGCAGCCTGGGCCCCTGGCCCTCCTTGCTCCTGGTCGCCGCCTGCACGACGGCAGTCACGGCCGCCGCCCTGCTGCTGCTCCGGCGGCGGGACGTGTGAGGGGGAGGGGCCGGGCGAGGCGGGGCAGCACGTGCGACGCGCGGGCCGCTGCTTACGCCGCCATGACGCCGCGCTCGCTAATGTCCCCCTGACCGACGAAAAGGCCCTCCTGCGCGGAGGGCCTCACGGTCGTGCGGTCGGTGCGCCCCCGGCAGGACTCGAACCTGCGGCCAAGCGCTTAGAAGGCGCCTGCTCTATCCACTGAGCTACGGGGGCCCGGGAGTCCTGATCGGTGGTTCCGTGGCCGTGCCGGGACAAGGATAGGGCTCCGATCCCCTGGACCCGGTTGCTTCACCTGCGTGGCACGATGTGTAGGTTCGGTGAAGCGAACCGATAATCGCAGGTGGGTGCGATTCTCGCATCGGTTTTTGCTCCCCCCGCGCCGGGTGTTGTGCACTCGTTATGCCCCTGCCCCACTCACCCCCTCTGTCCTGACTCTGTCAAGAGGGTGGAACCGCCGCGCAGAGAGGGCTATACGCTTCAAAAAGGCTTCAAAATTGGGCATTCTTCGCATGTGGTGACCATGGACGTACGGCCTCAGCTCATCGACGCACTTTCCGCCCTGCGCGACCGTGTCGCCGCCGTGCGTCTTCCACTGCCCCTGCCGGGAGCCGAACGCGCCCGGCAGACCAGGGTCGAACTCCTCGCTCAGCTCGACGACTACCTCCTGCCGCGCCTCAAGGACCCCGAGGCGCCGCTGCTCGCCGTGATCGGCGGATCCACCGGGGCCGGGAAGTCCACCCTGGTCAACTCGCTGGTGGGGTGCCGGGTCAGTCAGGCCGGGGTGCTGCGGCCCACCACGCGGACCCCGGTGCTGGTCTGTCACCCGGACGACCACCACTGGTTCGCCGGGGTGCGGGTGCTGCCGCAGCTGCCCCGGATCTGGCTGCCGCCGGGTCAGACGCCCGACCCGGACGGGCTGGACGACCTCGCCGCACGGGGAGAGGACGGGGAGACCGCGCTGCGGGTGGAGACCGCGGTGAGCCTGCCCCGCGGGCTCGCGCTCCTGGACGCCCCCGACATCGACTCGCTCGTCGTCCGCAACCGCGTCCTCGCCGCCGAACTCATCTGCGCCGCCGACATCTGGGTGATGGTCACCACCGCCTCGCGCTACGCCGACGCGGTGCCCTGGCATCTGCTGCGTACCGCGAAGGAGTACGACGCGGCACTCGTCACCGTCCTCGACCGGGTGCCCCACCAGGTTATCGCCGAGGTGTCCCGGCAGTACGCGGCGCTGCTGACCCGGGCCGGACTCGGCGACGTACCCCGGTTCACCATCCCGGAACTGCCCGAGTCCGCGGGCGGCGGCAGCGGACTGCTCCCCACCACCGCGGTCGCCCCGCTGCTCGCCTGGCTCGCCCACCGGGCCCAGGACCCCGCGGCCCGGCAGCAGGCGGTGGGGCGCACCGCGTCCGGCGTCATCGAGTCGCTCAACGTGCGGATGCCCTCACTGGCCTCAGCCGTCGCCGCTCAGTACGCCGCCTCCGTACGGCTGACCGGGGTGGTCGAGGACGCGTACGGCAAGGAGGCCGCCCGGATCCGGCGCCGTCTCCGGAGCGGGGCGGTGCTCTCCGGGGACGCGCGGACCCGGTGGCGCGGCTACCCGCTCTACAGCTCGCCCGAGGAACTCGTCGAGGCCCTCGTCGACAGCCTGGTGGCCCTGCTCCAGTGCTCGGTCTCCGCCGCCGACGAACAGATCCGCACCCAGTGGCGCCGGGAGCCCGCCGGGGGCCTGTTCCGGTTCGAGGAGGCCGGGCGGGAGGCCGGTGGCTGGGGGCCCGCCGAGGACGTCGAAGGGCGCATCGCCGTCGCCGTACGCCGGTGGCGGCGGGTCCTGGAGGAGCTGGCCGAGGAGGAGGTGCGCCAGCTCGAACGCAGCGTGGCGCCCGCCCCCGAGAACGTCGTCGCCCTGCTCGCGGCCGCCCTCCTCGGCGGACGTCGAGCCCGTGCGGCGGGGGAGCAGCTCGCCGAACGCATCGGCGCCCAGGGCGCGCTGCGCCTCCGCGACAAGGGCGGCGAGCTGCTGACGAGCTACCTCGACCAGGTCCTCGGCGGTGAACGCGACCGCCGCCTCGCCCCGCTCGACGTGCTCGACGTCGCCCCCGAACCCCAGGCCGAACTGATCGCCGCGCTTTCCGTACTGCAGAAGGAGAGGTGGCAGCGATGACTGCCGTCACGGACGAGGACAACGGCAAGGGCACCGGCACGGGGAAGTCGGACGGAGGCCGGAGCGGGCGCAAGGGCGGGCGCTGGGACGACGGGCTCATCGCCCGGCGCGCCGCGGCGGCCGAGACCCACGAGGCCGGGGAACCCGTGCCCGGTACGTCCGACGAGGACGACCCGGAGCCGCAGGTCGAGGCGTACGTCCCTTCCGGCGGGCCGCTGCCGCCCCGGCTGGACGCCCTGCGCGAACTCGTCGGACTCTCCCGTGCCCGGCTCGACCGGGACACCCTCGCCGAGGCGGGACGCGTGCTCGACGAGGCCGCCGCCCGGCGGCGGCTCTCCGCACGGCACACGGTCATCGCCGTCGCGGGAGCCACCGGCAGCGGGAAGTCGACCCTGTTCAACGCGCTCGCCGGCGCCCCGATCTCCGACACCGGGCTGCGCCGGCCCACCACCGCCCAGCCCATCGCGTGCAGCTGGACCGACGGGGCCGCCGGGCTGCTGGACAGGCTCGCCGTCCCCGGCCGGCTGCGGCGCAGGCCCCACCCCGGGCCCACCGCTTCCGACGAGGCGCTCCAGGGACTCGTCCTGGTCGATCTGCCCGACCACGACTCGGCGGCCGTCGAGCACCGCGACCAGGTGGACCGGGTCCTGGCGCTGGTCGACGCGGTGATCTGGGTCGTCGACCCGGAGAAGTACGCCGACGCCGCCCTCCACGAGCGCTATCTGCGCCCGCTCGCCGGACACGCGGAGGTCACCTTCGTCGTCCTCAACCAGACCGACCGGCTGCCCGGCGAGGCGGCCGACCTCGTCCTCGACGACCTGCGCCGCCTCCTCGACGAGGACGGCATCGCGCTCGGCGAGCACGGCGAACCCGGCGCCACCGTCATGTCCCTGTCCGCGCTCACCGGCGACGGGGTGCCCGAACTCCGCGAGATGGTCGGCCGCTTCGTCCAGGACCGCACGGCCGCCACCCGTCGGCTGTCCGCCGACGTCGACGCGGCGGCGGCACGGCTGCGCCCGGTGTACGTGGCCGAGGGGCGGCCCGGGCTCGGCGAGCTGGCCCGCGAGGAGTTCACCGACCGGCTGGCCGAGGCCGTCGGCGCGGCGGCCGCCGGACAGGCCGCCGAACGGGAGTGGCGCAGGAACGCCGGGCGGGCCTGCGGGACGCCGTGGCTGCGGCTCTGGCGCTGGTACGAGAACCGGGGCCTGCCCGGCAGCCTGGACCGGATGGGCCAGGCACTCACCCCGCCCGAGGAGGAACTGACGGCCCGGCAGCGGGTCGAGCAGGCGGTCCGGATCGTCGCGGACGACGCCGCCGACGGGCTGCCCGGACCCTGGGCGCAGGCGGTGCGAGAGTCCGCGTACAACGGGGCGAAGGGGCTGTCCGAGGCGCTGGACGAACTGGCGGTCAGGGCCGGGGCGCCGGGGGCGGCCGGGCGGAGCGGCGGGACGGCGGGAGCCCAGGGCATCAGCGGGACGCCGCTCGGCGGCCGGGCGGCCAGGCCGCCCCGGCCGAAGTGGTGGCCGGCCGCCGTGCTGGCCCAGGTGTCGATGACGCTCCTCCAGATCTTCGGCGGCCTGTGGCTGGTCGGCCAGATCATCGGCGTCCTGGAGCCGGGGCTCGTCACGCCGGCGCTCGTCATGCTGGCCGGCGTCGTCGGCGGCCCGCTGGTGGAGTGGTCCTGCGCCGCCGCCATCCGGGGACCGGCCAGGCGGTACGGGCAGGACGCCGAGCGGCGGCTGCGCGATGCGGCGGCCGGCTGTGGCCGGGCCAGGGTCCTGGACCCGGTCGCGGCCGAACTGGTGCGCTACCGGGAAGTGCGCGAGCGGTACGTGACGGTGACGGAGTTCTCCACAACCGGCCGGTAGTCCACAGGCCCCGACGCGATTCCCGCCCGGCGTCCACCATGGAGTCCGCACGACACCGCCGTACGACGAACCGCCGTACGACGAACCGCCGTACGACGAGGTGCGAGCGGACGAGCGGTGCGATGCGGTACGACAAGGAAAGCGGGGGCGGGAAATGAACGAGACCTTGGTGACACTGGTGGGAAACGCCGCCACGGCGGTGGAGTTCCGGGAGACGGCCACCGGCGGAATGGCGCGATTCCGTTTCGCCGTCACTCCGCGGCGCTGGGACCGTGAGAAACAGCTCTGGGCCGACGGCCGCACCAGCTTCTACACCGTCTGGTCCTGGCGAACGCTCGCCGCGAATCTGGCCGGTTCCGTATCGGTCGGCGAACCCCTGGTCGTGCACGGCCGGTTGAAGGTCCGTGAGGAGGAACAAGCCGGTCAGCGCAGGACGTTCGTCGATGTCGAGGCCGTCGCCGTGGGCCACGACCTGAGCCGCGGAACCGCCGCCTTCCGCCGGGCGGCCAGAGCGGAAGTCATGTCGACGGAGCGTTCGGGGCGGGTCACGGACGGCGACGCGGGGGAGTCGCCGAAGCGGCCCGAACGGGAAGCCGCAATGGCGGCAGTGTCCTGAAAAGGCTGATCGGCGACAAGTACGCCGGCCATCCCGCGATAACGATTCCGATTCGGAATGGTTGTGCAAGGGCAGTACGGGGGACTGCCCTTCGCCCGTTCTTTAGGATTCCCAGTGCTCATGGGTCACTTGGGTCTGCTGGCGAGGCATTCCCCACACGCGCACCATGCGCGAGGGCCTCGCCCGGAGGGGAATTCTGTGTTTTCTGCGTCTTCAGCGTCCGTTGCGTCGTCCGGCACGACAGGGGCGCCCCCGGGCCGCGGGATCCTCCGCCCGGTCGCCGCGCTGCTGCTCTCCGGTCTCGTCGCGGCCGCCGCACTCGTCGGCGCCGGACCGGCGGCGGCTGACGACCCGGGCCGGCACCACGGCGGCGCGGCCGCGGTGCTCGACGGGTTGAAGACCTTCGACAGCGCCGTGCTCCGTATCGCGGGGGAGGACGGTGCGCCCGACCGGACCCAGGAACTGCCCGCCGGACTGTTCGAGATGACCGTGGACGGCGGCGGCAAGCTCAAGACCTACTGCATCGACCTCCACAACCCCACCCAGGACCAGGCGAAGTACCTGGAGACCCCCTGGGCGGAGACCTCGCTCAGCGGCAACCGGAACGCGGGGAAGATCCGCTGGATCCTCCAGCACTCCTACCCCCAGGTCGACGACCTGGCCGCGCTCGCCGACGCGGCCGGCACCGGCCCGCTGACCGAGCGGACCGCCGCCGCCGGAACCCAGGTCGCCATCTGGCGCTACTCGGACGACGCCGATGTCACCGCATCGGACAAGCAGGCGGAGAAGCTCGCCGACTGGCTGCACCGCAACGCGCGCAAGACGAAGGAACCCCGGGCCTCGCTCACCCTGGAACCGGCCGCCGTCGCCGGGCGGGCCGGTGAGCTGCTCGGCCCCGTGACCGTCCGCACTGACGCGGACCAGGTCTCGGTGGCACCTCCGGTGGACGCGGCGGCCAGCGGTATCGCGGTCACGGACGAGAAGGGCGCCCCCGTCACCGACGCGTCGGACGGGGACCGGCTCTACTTCGCCGTACCGAAGGACACCTCCGACGGCACCGCCTCCCTGGCGGTCCAGGCCACCACCTCCGTGCCGGTCGGCCGGGCCTTCGCCGGGACCGGCCGCACCCAGACCCAGATCCTGGCCGGCTCCAGTGAGTCCACGGTCTCCGCCCGGGCCAGCGCCACGTGGGCCGAGACCGGCGCCGCCCCCGCGCTGACCGCGCGGAAGAACTGCGCCGCGGGCGGTGTGGACGTCACGGCCGCCAACCGGGGCGACCAGCCGTTCACCTTCGAGCTGGCCGGCACCGAGCACACCATCCCCGCCGGGGCCACCCGCACGGTGCTGGTCCCCGTCGCCGAGGACCAGGCGTACGACTTCACCATCACCGGGCCCGCCGGGTTCGGCAGGACCTTCACCGGGGTGCTGGACTGTGCCACCAGCGGCAGCGTCCTGGACCGGGAGAGCGAGGGCGACGGCGGCAACGACGTCGGCACGCGGAGCGCCCAGCAGTCCGTCCCGGCCACGACCGGCTCCAGTACCTCGGGCATGGAGGGCGACCTCGCCGCCACGGGCGGCTCCAGCGCCACCCCGATGCTCGCCGCGGTCGCCATCGGGCTGCTCGTCGTGGGCGGCGGCGCGGTCTTCCTCCTCCGCCGCAAGCAGCCGGGCACCGACGGTGAGTGAGCGGACGCACGCATGAGGTGACCCTGTTCTCGTGCCGATCCCCGGACGGGTTTCCGTCCGGGGAGGGCCGTCAGGCAAGATGGGGTGTATCTGCCCACACCTCTATTGCTGCCGGACGGTTTCTCTTGGCTGAGTTCATCTACACCATGCGCAAGACGCGCAAGGCGCACGGCGACAAGGTGATCCTTGATGACGTCACCTTGAACTTCCTGCCCGGTGCGAAGATCGGTGTCGTGGGGCCCAACGGCGCCGGTAAGTCCACGGTGCTGAAGATCATGGCGGGCCTGGAGCAGCCGTCCAACGGTGACGCGTTCCTGTCGCCCGGGTTCAGCGTCGGCATCCTCATGCAGGAGCCGAAGCTGGACGAGGAGAAGACCGTCCTGGAGAACGTCCAGGACGGCGCCGCCGAGATCATGGGCAAGCTCAAGCGCTTCAACGAGGTCGCCGAGCTCATGGCGACCGACTACTCCGACGCGCTGATGGAGGAGATGGGCAAGCTCCAGGAGGACCTGGACCACGCGAACGCGTGGGACCTGGACGCCCAGCTGGAGCAGGCCATGGACGCCCTGGGCTGCCCGCCCGGCGACTGGCCGGTCACCACCCTCTCCGGTGGCGAGAAGCGCCGCGTGGCGCTCTGCAAGCTGCTCATCGAGGCCCCGGACCTGCTCCTCCTCGACGAGCCCACCAACCACCTGGACGCCGAGTCGGTGAACTGGCTGGAGCAGCACCTCTCGAAGTACTCGGGTGCCGTCGTCGCCGTCACCCACGACCGGTACTTCCTGAACAACGTCGCCGAGTGGATTCTTGAGCTCGACCGCGGCCGCGCGATCCCCTACGAGGGCAACTACTCCACGTACCTGGAGAAGAAGCAGACCCGTCTCAAGGTCGAGGGCCGCAAGGACGAGAAGCGCCAGAAGCGGCTCAAGGAAGAGCTGGAGTGGGTGCGGTCGAACGCCAAGGGGCGTCAGACCAAGTCCAAGGCCCGTCTCGCGCGGTACGAGGAGATGGCGGCCGAGGCCGACAAGATGCGGAAGCTGGACTTCGAGGAGATCCAGATTCCGCCGGGCCCGCGGCTCGGTTCCATCGTCGTCGAGGTCGAGAACCTCTCGAAGGCCTTCGGCGACAAGGTCCTCATCGACGACCTGTCGTTCACGCTGCCCCGTAACGGCATCGTCGGCATCATCGGTCCGAACGGCGCGGGCAAGACCACGCTGTTCAAGATGATCCAGGGCCTGGAGACGCCGGACAGCGGCGCCATCAAGGTCGGCGACACGGTCAAGATCTCCTACGTCGACCAGTCCCGCGCCAACATCGACCCGAAGAAGACCCTCTGGGCCGTCGTCTCGGACGAGCTGGACTACATCAACGTCGGCCAGGTCGAGATGCCCTCGCGCGCCTACGTCTCCGCGTTCGGCTTCAAGGGCCCGGACCAGCAGAAGCCGGCGGGCGTCCTGTCCGGTGGTGAGCGCAACCGCCTCAACCTGGCGCTGACGCTCAAGGAGGGCGGCAACCTGCTGCTCCTCGACGAGCCCACCAACGACCTCGACGTGGAGACCCTGTCCTCGCTCGAGAACGCGCTGCTGGAGTTCCCCGGTGCCGCGGTGGTCATCTCCCACGACCGCTGGTTCCTGGACCGCGTCGCCACGCACATCCTCGCCTACGAGGGTGACTCCAAGTGGTACTGGTTCGAGGGCAACTTCGAGTCGTACGAGAAGAACAAGGTCGAGCGTCTCGGCGCGGACGCGGCCCGCCCGCACCGTGCCACGTACAAGAAGCTCACGCGAGGCTGATCGTCTTGGCTCGTCACCTTTACAGCTGCCCCCTGCGCTGGTCGGACATGGATGCCTTCGGCCACGTCAACAACGTGGTCTTCCTCCGCTATCTGGAGGAGGCGCGCATCGACTTCATGTTCCGGCTGGCGCCCGGGGACGGCTCGCCGTCGTTCTCGGGCGGGTCCGTCGTGGCCCGTCACGAGATCGACTACGTACGGCCGCTGGTCCACCGGCACGAGCCGGTGACCGTCGAGTCGTGGGTCACGAGGATAGGCGCCGCGTCCCTGACGATCGCCTACGAGATCAAGGACGCCGACCAGGTGTACGTACGCGCCTCGACCGTCGTCGTGCCGTACGACCTGGCGGCGGAGCGGCCCCGGCGGATCTCCGCCGAGGAGAAGCTCTTCCTCCAGCAGTACCTCGCAGAGGAGCCCGCGGCGGCATGACCGTGCCCTTGCAGTCGCCGCAGTTCGCCGACGCGAGGGAGGCGGCGGATCTCGCCGCCTTCCTCGGCCGGCTGCTCCACTACGACCGGGCCGCCGCGGTGCGGCTGCAGGCGGGCGGCGGCGACGCACTGGCCGTGTTCGGCCGCCCGCCCTCCTTCGAGGTCCTCGCCATCCGCACCGCCCGCCTGGCCCGCCCCGAGACGCTCGACGTCACGGTGTCGGCCGGTGAGCTGCTGGAGTCGCTGGACATCTCCGGGGAGGGCACCGGAGACCGGGGCGGTACGCTGCCCGCCCCCGTCACCGGGCCGCCCTGGACCGGTGTCCTGCCGCCCCGCGGGCCCTGGCGGGAGCAGGTCGGTCTGCCCCGGCCGGACGCCCTGCGCGCCGCTCTCGACACGGCCGTCGCCGAGTTCCGCACGCGGGACGAGGCGCTGCCCGACGAACTGCGCACCCGCGCCGAACGCGACCGGATCGGCCGAGAGATCTGGTCCCGGCCGGTCGGCGGCACGGACCTGCCCCTGCGCGCCGTGCACGCCGCCCAGTCACTCGGCTTTCTGCGCCCCGACCCGGACTTCCCCGTCTCGCTGCTCTCCGCGGGCGGCTGGCTGCGTCTGCGGACGCCCTTCGGCTCGATCGCGCTGCGCCGCGACCCGGCCGGCGGCCTGGGCGGGCTCGGCCTCACCGTCGGGCACGGCTGACCCGCCGGACCGCCGGGACCGCTCTACTTCTCCTTCGGGTCCATCGGGTCCTTCGAAGGCCCGTCCGGCTTCTCCGGGGCGCGGTCGGGGGCCTCGTTCTCCGGCGCCCCGTGCGCGTCCGGCCAGACGCCGATGTGGTCCAGCTCCAGCTCCAGCAGCACCCGGTGTTCCATGCCCAGCGTCTGCGTGTAGTCTGCGGGCAACTGGAGCCGTCCCGCCCGGTCGAGCATCGCGTACTCCCGGGCCACCTGCGACTCCTGGCCCGTCGCCGCGTCCACCTCCGTGCGGCGCAGCACCTCGGAGGACGTACGGCCGTCGCGGATGGCGACCGTGCGCCGAACCTCGTTCGGCGTCGTCGGCCAGGCGCCCGAGACCAGGGTGGCCTGCTCCTTCAGCCCTGTCTGCGCCACATACGTGAGCTGCGGCGGAAGCGCTTCGGGCCTCGGCAGCCAGGGCACGTTCGCGACGGCCGGCTTCGTGGTGCGCACGCCGTACGCGACCGACGACGTGTCGGCGTGCAGCGGTGCGGGCAGGGCCTTCAGCAGCTCGGCCCCGACCCGCTCCAGCTCGGGGCTCCGCACCTCGGCGTCCCGATGCGCCTGCGGCAGTCCCGGACCGGGCTGCGGGCGGCTGACCTCCAGGGCGCTGCGGCGCGCGTCCGCCGTCGACCGACAGGACCAGCAGCAGCACCGGCGCCGCGCCGCGCAGCGGGCGGCGGCTGAACTGCCAGCCCGCCAGGGCCGCGGGCAGCCCCCGGCCCTTGGCCGCACGCCGTTCGGCGAGCTTCGCCGCGGGCGGGAGCAGGCGCAGTGTGAGGACCGTTCCGGCGAGCAGGGCCAGCGCGGGAGCGGTGACCCACAGATCGCGGACGGAGGCGCGCTGGGTGTCCAGGCTCTGG
>NZ_NEUE01000127.1 GCF_002910905.1 Streptomyces sp. SM11
GCCCCGCCGACCACCGCCCTGCCGGTCGCGGCAGCCGCCGCGCCGCCCGTCGTGCTGCTGCACGGCTTCATCGACAACCGTTCCGTGTTCGTCGTCCTGCGCCGCGCGCTGACCCGGCACGGCCACCGCCACCTGGAGTCCCTCAACTACTCCCCGCTGACCCTCGACATCCGCACCGCCGCCGAACTGCTCGGGCGGCATGTGGAGGAGATCTGCGCGCGCACCGGGCACGGCCGGGTCGACATCGTCGGGCACAGCCTCGGCGGCCTGATCGCCCGGTACTACGTGCAGCGACTCGGCGGTGACCGGCGGGTGCGCACCCTGGTGACGCTCGGGACCCCGCACGGGGGCACCGCCGTCGCCCCCGGGGCGGGTGTTCACCCCATCGTGCGGCAGATGCGCGGCGGATCCTCCGTGATCGATGAACTGCGCACCCCCGCCCCCGGCTGCCGAACCCGGTTCGTGAGCTTCTGGAGCGAGTTGGACCAGGTGATGGTTCCCATCGAAACGGCGTGCGTCGATCACCCCGACCTCGACGCGGTGAACGTACGCGTCACCGGGATAGGGCACCTCGCGCTGCCCATGCATCCGATGGTGGCCGCCGCGATCCGTGAGGCTCTCGATACACCGGAGGCCGGGGAGGACGCGGCGTCCGCCGCCGGAGCGGCTTCCGTGGCCTGAAATAGAACATCACTCGAACGTAGGGCCAAGGCTGCGTCTGCCGTCCACCGAAAGGCGGCCGATTGCCCGTTTCCTGCGAGCGTAAAACCTGTCGAAGATTGTCGTCCTCACATACCGCCGGGTACAGTCGCGGCCACTGCTTCCCCCTGGGACCCCCCTGACAGGGACCCAGAACAGTCCTGCTGCCGAGGCGAGAGAGAAGTTGGTGAACGACCAGCACCCCCACGCCGGGCACGTCGGGTACGACGGCCGATCTACCGGCAGCTTCGACACCGACCCGCTCTTCGGATCACTTCCGGGCGGTCACGACACCGGCTACGACGCGGGTCACCCCGCCGCCGGATACGGCGACACCACCTACGGCGCCGGCCATGACACCGCGTACGCGACCGGGCAGCCGAACCACAGCGGCCAGTACGACTCCTCCACGTGGAACACCGGCGCCCAGCAGACCGGCGCCCAGCAGACCCTGGCCCACGACGGCTACGCCGCCCAGGAGCAGGCCCCGCAGCAGTGGGACACCTCCGGGGCCTGGCAGCAGGTCACCGACCAGGACCTGACCGGCCAGTGGGCGACCGCCCCCTACGACACGGACACCCCGTACGCCACGGCGGTGTACGGGACGGATGCCTACGAGACCGGCACGTACCCGGCCGGCACCGCGTACGGAACCGGCGGCGTCCACGGGGCGGACGCCTACGAGACCGGGGCGTATCCGACCGGGGCGTACGACACGGCGGCCGTCGCCGCCGACACCGGTTCGTACGACACTGGTTCGTACGACACCGGTTCGTACGACACCGGAACGTACGCCACCACCAGCGCCTATGGCACGGGAACATACGGCACAGGTACGTACGACACGGGTGCCTACGACGCGACCGCGTGGAACTCCGCCGCCACGCCCGGGGAATCCGCGTACGAACCCGAACAGACATCGCACTCGCTGTACGAACAGCAGTCGGCCGACGCGACGGCCCCCGAGGCGTCGGACGAGCCGGACGGTACGCCCGAGGAACCGGAGGCCGGCCTGTCCTCCACCGCCGCGTTCGCCGTCCTCGCACCGGACGCCGCGCCGGAGCCGGACGCCGCGGACGGCTTCCCCGCCCCGCACCCCGTGAACCGCACCGCCGTCCGTCCCCCCGCCCCCCGCGGCCGGGCCCGTCGGCGCGCCCCCGCCAAACGCTCCGCCCTGCTGACCGTCGCGGTGCCCTCCGCCTGCGTGATGAGCGTCGCGGGTATCGCCGCGGCTTCGGTCGGCGGGATGCCCGGCGGCGAGGAGAAGCAGGACGAGACGACCACCTCGCTGGCGGTCGCCGACCCCAGCACGGTCAAGCCGGTCGCCGCGAACAACCGGCTCGACAGCCAGCTGGAGCAGCTCTCCGAGGGCAGCGACGACTTCCGTGAGCGCGCGAGCCGCACCCAGGAGCGCATCGACCTGCGGGAACGCCAGGCGGCGGAGAAGAAGAAGCGCGAGGAGGAGGCCGCACGCCGAGAGGCGTTGCGACCCAAGTTCGTCCTGCCGGTCAAGCAGCACGGGCTCAGCGCCTACTACGGCCAGGCGGGCATCAACTGGATGTCCGTGCACTCGGGCATCGACTTCCCCGTCTCGTACGGCACTCCGGTGATGGCCGCGACCGACGGCACCGTGCGCACCCAGCTGAACAGCGCCTACGGGGTCATGGCGATCGTGACCGCCGCCGACGGCACCGAGACCTGGTACTGCCACCTCAGCAGCAACAAGATCCGCTCGGGCCCGGTGAAGGCCGGGGACGTCATCGCGTACTCCGGTAATTCGGGCAACTCCACCGGTCCGCACCTGCACTTCGAGGTCCGGCCCGACGGCGGCTCGGCGATCGACCCGCTGGCGTGGCTGCGCAGCAAGGGCGTCGACCCGACCTGAGACAGAAGCACGGAAGCACGAAGGCGGGAGGGAGGGCCGAGGCCCTCCCTCCCGCCTTCGTCCGTCTCGTCCTTCTACAGCTTCTCGACCGGCGCGTACCGCAGCAGCAGCTTCTTCGGGCGCTCGTCGCCGAAGTCGACCGTCGCCTTGGCCTGGTCGCCGAAGCCCTCGACGGCCGTCACCGTGCCGAGCCCGAACTGGTCGTGCGTGACCCGGTCGCCGGCCACCAGGGTGACCGTCGGCTTCTCCGTACCGCGCCGGGTCGCGAAGCCCGAGGATCCTGTGCGGGAGCGGGAGGAGGACAGCGAGGACGTGATGCCGGAGGTGGGTCCGGCGGGGGCGGCCATCGGGCCCTTGCGCTTCCAGTCCAGGTGCTGTTCCGGGATCTCCTCCAGGAACCGCGAGGGCGGGTTGTACGAGGGCTGGCCCCAGGCGCTGCGCATCGCGGCCCGGGTCAGATAGAGCCGTTCGCGGGCGCGGGTGATGCCGACGTACGCGAGGCGGCGCTCCTCCTCCAGCTCCTTGGTCTGGCCGAGGGCCCGCATGTGCGGGAAGACGCCGTCCTCCATGCCGGTGAGGAAGACGACCGGGAACTCCAGGCCCTTCGCGGTGTGCAGGGTCATCAGCGTGATGACGCCGGAGCCGTCGTCGTCCTCGTCGGGGATCTGGTCGGAATCCGCGACGAGCGCGACCTTCTCCAGGAACTCCGCGAGCGTGCCCGCACCCTCCGTCTCGCTTCGCTCCTGCTCGAATTCGAGGGCGACGGCGGCGAGTTCCTGGAGGTTCTCGATACGGGTCTCGTCCTGCGGGTCGGTGGAGGCCTGGAGCTCGGCGAGATAGCCCGTGCGCTCCAGGACGGCTTCCAGCACGACGGCGGGCCCGGCGCCGGACTCGACGATCGTGCGCAGCTCCTCCATCAGCGTGTTGAAGCGCTTGACGGCGTTGGACGAGCGGGCGGCCATGCCGTACGCCTCGTCCACGCGGCGCAGCGCCTGCGGGAAGGAGATCTTCTCGCGCATCGACAACGCGTCGATCATCGCTTCGGCGCGGTCGCCGATGCCGCGCTTGGGGACGTTGAGGATGCGGCGCAGCGGGACGGTGTCCTCGGGGTTGGCGAGGACCCGGAGGTAGGCCAGGACGTCCCGGACCTCCTTGCGCTCGTAGAAGCGCACCCCGCCGACGACCTTGTAGGGCAGGCCGACGCGAATGAAGATCTCTTCGAAGACACGGGACTGGGCGTTGGTCCGGTAGAAGACGGCGACGTCGCCCGCCTTGGCGTCGCCCGCGTCGGTGAGCCGGTCGATCTCGTCGGCGACGAACTGCGCCTCGTCGTGCTCGGTGTCCGCGACATAGCCGGTGATGCGGGCGCCGGAGCCGGCGTTGGTCCAGAGGTTCTTGGGGCGGCGGCTCTCGTTGCGCTCGATGACGGCGTTGGCGGCGGAGAGGATCGTCTGCGTGGAGCGGTAGTTCTGCTCCAGCATGATCGTCGTCGCGCTCGGGTAGTCCTCCTCGAACTGGAGGATGTTGCGGATGGTCGCGCCCCGGAAGGCGTAGATCGACTGGTCCGCGTCACCCACCACGCACAGCTCGGCGGGGGCGTCGGCCTCTCCGGCCGGGCCGACCAGCTCCCGTACCAGGGTGTACTGGGCGTGGTTGGTGTCCTGGTACTCGTCGACGAGGACGTGGCGGAAGCGGCGGCGGTAGTGCTCGGCGACGTCCGGGAAGGCCTGGAGCAGGTGGACCGTCGTCATGATGATGTCGTCGAAGTCCAGGGCGTTGGCCTCGCGCAGGCGTGCCTGGTAGAGCGCGTACGCCTGGGCGAGCGTCTTCTCGAAGCCATCGGCGGCCTGCCCGGCGAAGGTCTCCTCGTCGATGAGCTCGTTCTTGAGGTTGGAGACCTTGGCGGTGAAGGACTTCGGCGGAAACTGCTTCGGGTCCAGGTCCAGGTCGCGGCAGACCAGGGCCATCAGGCGCTTGGAGTCGGCGGCGTCGTAGATCGAGAACGACGAGGTGAAGCCGAGCTTCTTCGACTCGCGGCGCAGGATGCGCACGCACGCGCTGTGGAAGGTCATGACCCACATGGCGTTGGCGCGCGGGCCGACGAGCTGCTCGACGCGCTCCTTCATCTCGCCCGCGGCCTTGTTGGTGAAGGTGATCGCGAGGATCTGCCCGGGGTGCGTCCCGCGCTCGGCCAGCAGGTGGGCGATGCGGTGGGTGAGGACCCGGGTCTTGCCCGAGCCGGCCCCGGCGACGATGAGCAGCGGGGTTCCGGCGTGCACGACGGCGGCGCGCTGCTCGGTGTTCAGCCCGTCGAGCAGCGCGGCGGAGTCGATCACCGGGCGGGGGTGGCCGTCCCGGTAATACCCGTCCCGGGGCGGCGGGGGCGCGTCGTAGACGCCCTCGAAGAGTCCCTCCGGCACCGCTTCGGGCGCGTGGTCCTCGGGGGGCGGCGGGGGGCCGTCCTCCGTGGGCTGGAGGCCGGTCAGGAAACTGTCGTCAAAGAGGCTGCTCATCGCCCCCCGAGTCTAGGCGGCCGCACTGACAACGTTCCGCCGAAGCCCGGAAGCGGTCAAGGCTGCAGCCCGGAACGGCCGCCGACCCGCCCGCACCGGGTACGCACGGAGAGCGGACGTCGACGTTCCGTGAACGAGTGCCCGGCCGGAAGGGGCACCGGGCCCCCGATCCGGAAGGGTCACGAAAACGTATCGGGCATATCGCTCATCGTCCTTCCCAGCGGCGGGGCCGGTTGGCTAGCGTGCTCGGTCAGGTGATCCGTACCTCCCTGAGGCGAACCGCGCCTGACGGACACCTCCGCCGAATCCGTCCTGCCGCCCTGGCAGTCCGGAACCGGGGACCCATACGCAGAACCGGGGTGAATCGGTCCGTGCCCTCGCATCCGGACTGTAGGACAGCCTTCCGTTCCGTCCGAACCCGACAGCTAACCCGGTAGGCGGTCCACGGAAGGAGATGCCGGTCTTGGCATCGCATCGCAAGCCGCGCACGAAGGTGCGCACCACTCCCCCTGCCGTCGGGCTGACGACGGCCGCGCTGGCCTCCGTGACGCTGCTCTCCACGCAGAGCGCCACGGCCGCGCCCGCGGAGCCGAAGCCCGCCATCGAGGAAGTCCGGAAGAAGGTCGACGCCCTGTACCGGCAGGCGGGCACCGCGACCCAGGAGTACAACCGGGCCAGGTCCGCCTCCGCGTCCCAGCAGAAGAAGGTCGACACGCTGCTCTCCGACGTGGCGAAGCGGACCGGGAAGATCAACGAGGCGCGCCGGGCGCTGGGCTCCTACGCGGCGGCCCAGTACCGCAGCGGTGGCATCGCGCCCGCGGCGACGTTCTTCCTGGCGGACGACCCACAGGGGTACTTCGACCAGAGCCGGCTCATGGACCGGGCGACGGAGCGGCAGCAGAGGGCCGTCGCCGATCTCCGTACGCAGCAGGCGTCGGCGGCGAAGAAGCGCGCGGAGGCGGTGAAGAGCCTGGAGACCCTCACCGAGACGCAGACCACGCTCGCCTCCAGCAAGAAGAACGTGCAGAACAAGCTCACCGAGGCCCGCGACCTGCTGTCCCGGCTGACCGCCGAGGAGAAGGCGCGACTGGCGGAGCTGGAGCGCGAGAAGGAGGCCGAGGCGAAGGAGAAGGCGGCGAAGCTGGCGGCCCGGCAGGCCGCCGAGGCGAAGGAGAAGGCCGAGGCGGAGGAGAAGGCCCGCGAGGAGGCCGCGAAGGAGTCCGGCGGCGGTTCGGGAGCGGGCTCCGGATCCGGTACGGGCACGGGGTCTGGCTCCGGCACCGGCACCGGTTACGCCGCCAAGGCGGAGAAGGTGCTGGACTTCGCCCGCGCCCAGATCGGGAAGCCGTACGTATGGGGTGCCTCGGGCCCGGCCAGCTACGACTGCTCGGGGCTGACGCAGGCGGCCTGGCGGGAGGCGGGTGTGGATCTGCCCCGGACGACCTGGGACCAGGTGAAGGCCGGGCCCCGGGTCGCCACCTCCGACCTCCAGCCGGGAGACCTGGTCTTCTTCTACGACGACATCAGCCACGTCGGCATCTACAAGGGCGACGGGATGATGATCCACGCCCCGAAGCCGGGTGCGAACGTGCGTGAGGAATCGATCTACTACATGCCGATCTACGGGAGCATACGCCCGGCGTAGCGGCAGGAGCGGCGGTTCGGGGCCGGGGGCGGCTCTTCGGCGGCCGCTCCCGGAACGCCTCAGGTCCAGACCGTGGCGATGAAGATGTTGGCGACCGTCAGCCCGCCGACCGCCGCGAACGCGCCCTTGTCGACCTTCTCGTCGTCCCGCTTGACGTAGACCAGGGCGAGGATCACGACCAGCAGCGCCAGCTTGACGCCGATCTTGACGTTGTTCACGGTCTGGTCGTCGGCCTGGTTGAGGCCGACCAGGGCGACACCGGTGACCAGCATGGTCAGTGCGCCGTGGAGCATGGCCGGACCGAAGCGGGCGGTGCCCTCCCCCATGGCCTTCATCTGCGTCAGGAAGCCACCCAGCAGGGAGGCGATGCCGATGACGTGCAGGGCGACGACGACATTGATGAGTACGTCCATGACTCCGGAGCCTAGCCATGGCCGGTGCTTCCCTGCGCAGTGAGGCAAGCCTTCCTGGCTCGCTTTCCTCGGCGTTGAAAGAAATGCCCTGCAATGACCGGCTATTACCTATCAGATGCGACCGGCGAAACGTCACATCAGGGCAATAGTTGTCATGGTGACCCTTTTCCCCCCGCCCGGATTAGCGTCCTTCACGGACCCGCCGGTATCCCCCGGCGGGCAGCCGGCAGGAAGGATGCCGCCCCCGTGGCAGCGCACCGCAGGTCAGCTCACCGAAAACCCGGACAGCGCCCGTTCACCGGCCCCGCTGCCCGCACCGCCGCCACCCTGGCGCTCGCCGGCGCCGCCACCGCCGGCTCGGTCACCGGGGCGGGCGCGGCCCCCGCCGAACCGGCCCCCACCGCCGACCAGGTCAGGGCGAAGGTCGACCGGCTGTACCACGACGCCGAGGTGGCCACCGAGAAGTACAACGGGGCGAAGGAGAAGGCGGCCGCCGCCACCCGCACCGTCGAGGCCCTGACCGACGAGACCGCCCGCCGCACCGACCGCCTCAACACCGCCCGGCACGCGCTGGGTTCGCTGGCCACCGCGCAGTACCGCAGCGGCACCCTCGCCCCGGCCCTGCAACTGGCGCTCACCTCCGACCCCGACGCCTATCTGCAGCGCGCCTCCTACCTCGACCGGGCGGGCGACCGGCAGAGCGGCCTGCTGCGGAACATCAAGCGGCAGGTCTCCCAGATCACCCGCGTCAAGGACCGCGCCGACCGGGAGACCGCACGCCTCGCCGCACGCCGCTCCGAACTGCGCGAACACCGCGCCGCGATCCGCACCAAGCTGGCCGAAGCCCGCAGGCTGCTGGACACCCTGACCGCCGACGAGCGCGCCGCCCACGAACGCTCCGCCGACGCCCGGCACGGCGGCGGCCCGGCCCACGCCGACCGCTCCACCGTCCGGAGCGGCCCGGTCGCGGCCCCGAACTCCCGCGCCGCACAGGCCATCGCCTTCGCGCACGGCGCGATCGGCAAGCCGTACGTCTGGGGTGCGACCGGCCCGAACGCCTTCGACTGCTCGGGCCTGACCCAGGCGGCCTGGAAGGCGGCCGGCGTGAGCCTGCCCCGCACCACCTACACCCAGATCAACGCCGGATCCCGGGTCGCCCGCTCCGAACTGACCCCCGGTGACCTGGTGTTCTTCTACTCCGGGATCAGCCATGTCGGCCTCTACATCGGCGGCGGCCGGATGATCCACGCCCCGCGCCCGGGAGCGCCGGTCCGCATCGCGCCCATCGATGAAATGCCTTTCGCCGGAGCGACCCGGGTGGCATAGTCCGTCGCGCCGGTCCCGATCTCCCGCCGAAGGAACTCCCGTATGACGATGGCGAACGCCGTCCAGGACTACGCCCGCACACTCACGCTGCGGTCTCCCGACCACTACCGGGTGGGCCCGTTCACCGTCCGGCACAACCCCGGCTGGGAGCTGAAGTACGCCAACTACGCCGTCCCCGACCGGGCGGCGGAACCCACGGCGGACGATGTGGCGGCCCTGGTCGACGCGTTCCGGCAGCGCGAACGGCTCCCCCGCCTGGAGTTCCTGCCCGCCTGGGCCCCGGCCGTCGAACCGGCTCTGCTGGCCTCCGGTTTCACCGTGGAGAACCGTGCACCGCTGCTCGCCTGCGGCCGCGAGGACCTCCGGCCGCCGAAGCGGGTCGACGGCCTCCGGATCGCCGTGCCCGGCACCGAAGCGGAGTTCACCGACGCCGCCCGGGTCCAGCACCAGGGCTTCGACGGCGAGGGCGAACCCGAGCCGGGAGCGACCGACTGGCTGCGCGCGGCGGCCACCGGCGACGGGGTCGCCGCACTGGCGGTCCTCGACGGCTCGCCGGCCGGTGCGGGTGGCTGCTCGGTCGCGGTCGACGGCCTGAGCGAGCTGGCCGGTCTCGCGGTCGCCGCCCCGTTCCGGCGCCGGGGCGTCGGGGCCGCGCTCTCCGCCTGGCTGACGGAACGGGCCCTCGGCCAGGGCTGCCGGACCGTCTGGCTGGAGCCGGGCGACGCCGACGTCGAGAGGATCTACGCGGGCATCGGCTACCGCCGGATCGGCGAGAAGGTCAACATCTCGCTCGACCCGGCCAACGGTTGAGCGACGGCCTCAGACCAGCCGTCGCGCCGTCGCCCACCGGGTCAGCTCGTGCCGGTTGGAGAGCTGGAGCTTCCTGAGCACCGCCGAGACGTGCGACTCCACCGTCTTCACCGAGATGAACAGCTGCTTGGCGATCTCCTTGTACGCGTAACCGCGCGCGATCAGCCGCAGCACCTCGCGCTCGCGCTGGGTGAGGCGGTCCAGGTCCTCGTCGACCGGCGGCGCGTCCGTGGAGGCGAAGGCGTCCAGGACGAAGCCGGCCAGGCGCGGCGAGAAGACCGCGTCGCCCTCCTGGACCCGGAAGACCGAGTTCACCAGGTCGGTGCCGGTGATCGTCTTGGTGACATAGCCGCGCGCACCGCCCCGGATGACGCCGATGACGTCCTCCGCGGCGTCCGAGACGGACAGCGCGAGGAAGCGGACCGGGTTCTCCGCCGTGCCCATCATGGGGGCACAGCGGCGGAGCACCTCGACGCCGCCGCCGCCCGGGAGGTGCACGTCGAGGAGGACGACCTCGGGGCGGGTCGCGGTGATGACGGTGACCGCCTGGTCGACGTCGGCGGCCTCGCCGACCACCTCGACGCCGGTCTCCTCGGTGCGGCCGATCTCGGCCTGCACCCCGGTGCGGAACATCCGGTGGTCGTCGACGAGCACGACCCGTACCCGTCGCTCCGGGCCCCCGGTGGCTTCGGTGTTCTCGGTCATTCGCTCGCCCTTTCCATCTCCAGCTCGACCTCGGTGCCCCCGCCGGGCACCGAACGCAGCCGGGCGCTGCCGCCGTTGCGCTGCATCCGGCCGATGATTGATTCTCGTACGCCCATGCGGTCCCCGGGAACCTCGTCCAGGTCGAATCCCGGACCCCGGTCCCGTACGGACACGAAGACCGTAGTGCCCTCGACCTCCGCGAAGACCTGGACGGCGCCGCCCTCGCCACCGTACTTGGCGGCGTTGACCATCGCCTCGCGCGCGGCCTGCATCTGTGCGGTCAGCTTGTCGTCGAGGGGGCAGTCGCCGACCACGACGACCTCCAGGGGGACGCCGTGCTTGTCCTCGACCTCGGCGGCGGCCCGTTTGACGGCCTCGGCCAGGGTCTCCGGCTCGTCGGCCTCGTCCTTGCCGGTGCCCTCGGGGTTGTACAGCCAGTTGCGCAGCTCGCGTTCCTGGGCACGGGCGAGGCGTCTGACCTCGCCGCCGTCGTCCGCGTTGCGCTGGATCAGGGTGAGGGTGTGCAGCACGGAGTCGTGGACATGGGCGGCGACCTCGGCCCGCTCCTGGGCGCGGATGCGCATCAGGCGCTCCTCGGAGAGGTCCTGCGTCATCCGCACCAGGTAGGGGCCGGCGAGCAGGGCGATGCCGGTGAGTACGGCGATGGCCGCGGTGAGGACGTTGCCGAGCTGGGCGGCCGAGCCGCGCACCACCAGGAACACGGCGAGGCCGAGGCCGACGAGGGCCACTCCGGCGAGGCCGCGGGCCAGGTGCAGCAGCTTGCGGTGGCTGCCGGTCTCCATCCAGCGGGCGCGGCGGGCGTTGTCCGCCTGCCGCCACACCAGGACGGAGCCGGCGCCGATCAGGAGGGTGGGCCAGATGTAGCGGTCGGCCTCGCTGCCCATGTCGACGTTGACGACGAACGCGACGGCCCCGACGGTCAGGGCGACCAGCGCGAAGACCTGGCCCTTGTCCGGTTTACGGAGCTTGCGGCGGCCGTCCGCCGCGGTCTCGAACACCGAGCGGGGGGCGTCGACGCCGCCGACGCCGAGCGGGACGACGATCCAGAAAACCGCGTAGAGCACCGCGCCGAGACCGTCGGTGAAGAACAGTCCGAGGAAGAGGAACCGCACCCAGGCGACGGGCAGCCCGAGGTGTCCGGCGAGCCCGCGCGCGACGCCGCCGAGCAGCCTGCCGTCGGCACTGCGGTAGAGCTTGCGCAGCGGCGGCTCCTCCGGGTCGACGGCGAGGGAGCTGGCGGCTCGGGCGGTGGCGGCTGGCATACCCCGATCGTCACACGCGCGAGTGCGGGCGTCATCAGGGTCGGCCCCCGAAGTGACCCTGACGCTGTCCCCGCGTACGGCCTGGTGGTGGCGCTTCTCCGATGCGGCCCGACGCGGGGTGGCACCTCGGCGACGGTCCGGTACGACGGCGCCCCGGAGCCGGATGTGAGCTCGCTCACCGAACACCGTTCACCTCTCTGACGCTCCGCCAAATACACATAAGGCACGCCCAGTCGAGATCGGGTGGTTTCTCCCAGAAGCGTGGCTGACGAAGTGGCCGGAACTCGCTCCTCATGCGTTGCCAACGCAACTGCACGAAACGACAGACCCAGAGTTCGCCACCTCTTCGCGATCCGTACACCGAGACAGGTCCATACCAATGTTGGTAGATGTGTGATCATGGCCGCTGCCAGGTGAACCAGGTACACAGTGCCGTGTGCTGGACATATCAATCCGCGCTCGACTGGAGAACCCTTATGGCATTGACAGGGTCAGCCCTGCTCGATTCCGAGGAAGCACTTCCCCATGGCACCGAAGCCGCCAGGCCGACGCCAACCCCAGCAGTGGACAAGGTGTTGCCGAAAGCACATCGCGAACCACTCCACGACACTGTCGTCGTGATCCCGGCCCGGAACGAGGAAGCTGGAGTACTCAGCTCTCTTGAGTCCCTGGCCGCCCAGACCCACCGCCCCGACCTGATCCTCGTCGTGGTGAACAACTCGACGGACGGCACGGAGCGGATCACCCGCGAGTTCGCCGGCCGACCCGGCGTTCCGCAGACCCGGGTGCTGTGTCTGCCCGACAATCCCCACAAGAAGGCGGGGGCCCTCAACCATGCCCTCGCCGGCCTCGCCGAACAGTGCGGAGACCTCACCGGCGCGGCACGCTACGTCCTCGTCATGGACGCGGACACCTCTCTGCATCCGCGATTCGTCCAACGGGCACGGATGGTCATGGAATCCGATCCGAACCTGGGCGGGGTGAGCGCGACCTGCTACGGCCGCAGCGGTCTGTGGCAGAACACATGGCAGCGCTACCTCGCCGGCATGCAGATCATCGAGTACGGGAGGTATGCCCATACGCGCTCCCGGACCGACGTGCACACCATGGCCGGCGCCGGTTCCTTCTACGGCACGGCCGCCCTTCAGCAACTCATCGACGCCCGCGGCGAGGTCTTCTGGCAGCACAGCGGCAACCTGGTGGAGGACTACGAGACAACGCTGTCGCTGAAGGAAGCGGGCTGGCGGGTGACCGCCAACCAGTACTGCGTCGCCTACACCGACCTGATGCCGGCTCTCGGCGACCTGGTGCGCCAACGGGAGCGCTGGGTACGCGGAACGCTGGACATCATGCGGCAGCGCGGCTGGACCCGGCACACGCGACTGTCCATCGTCCAGTACGTACTCGGCCTGCTCGGCTTCGCCTACAGCCTCGGCTGGGTCGCCGTGTGGGCCGCCCAGTCCGTCGTGCAGGGGCAGCCCGCCGGGGACCCGCTCTGGCTGCTGCTCCTGCTCGCCTGGTCGGTGTTCTCGGCGGCCCGGGTCATCCCGCTGGGCTGGAAGGCGATGCTGGTATGCGCGCTGCTCCTGCCGGAGCTGGTCTTCCAGTTCATCCGCACCTACTGGATGGGCACCTCCCTGTGGCGCTCCTACACCTCCGGAGCGACTACATGGGCGTGACACGCACCCTGTCCGATCTGGGCCCGCTCGGCCTGGTCCTCCTCGGCGTCAGCCTGCTGATCCTCCTGTTCAGCGCCGGCTGTTACCTGGCCTCGTTCGCCCGCAGGTGGCACGACGCGCGCGTCGTGCACGAGCACGCGGCGCGACCGCCGGCCGTGTTCTCCTCCCGGGAGCCTTCCCCGGGGTGAGTGGCGCCCCGCCCCGGGCGACGGGCGCGGCAGGGCAGACCCGCCCAGCCGCGCCCGGCCCTTCAGGGACGTACGCGGGCAATATCAGGGACCGGCCAGGGTCGGCGCGGGTCCCGGCGGGCGGTCCGGCCCGTCACCATGGAGGCATGACCGCTCCCTCGGACGCCGCTCACGGCGTCGCGCCCCCCGAAGCGCCGAAGCCGATGCTGCGGCGCACCCCGCGACAGAAGGTCGTCGCCGGGGTGTGCGGCGGACTCGGCCGGTACTGCGACGTGGACCCGGTGATCTTCCGGATCGTGCTCGGTGTGCTGTCGGTGACCGGCGGCATCGGTCTGATCTTCTACGGCTTCGCCTGGCTGCTGCTGCCCGCGGACGGCGACGAGGAGAACGAGGCACGCAAGCTGCTGTCGGGGCGGGTCGACGGGGCATCCCTGGTGGCGCTGCTCCTGGCGCTGATCGGCTGCGGGCTGTTCCTGTCGATGCTGCACAACCGGAGCATGCTGGCCTTCGCCGCGCTGCTGACGCTGGCCGTCGTCGGCTTCTCCGTGTGGACGCAGTCCCGGCGGACGGCCGCCCC
>NZ_NEUE01000128.1 GCF_002910905.1 Streptomyces sp. SM11
GCACTCGGGGGGCAAGTTCGACCACTCCTCGTACGCGACCTCGGCCGGGCCGCCGGACCTCAACGGCCAGGAGAACCTGATCGTACAGTTGGTCGCCGAGGGGCTGACCAACAAGCAGATGGCCCGGCGGCTGGGGATCTCCCCGCACACCGTCAACTACCACTTGAAGAAGCTGTTCCAGAAGGCCGGCGTGAACTCCCGCATCGCCCTGCTGCGTGAGACCGGCTGGAGCGACCCGTCCGACGAGTCACCCGAGCCGGGGCCACGCGTGCGCCCACGGCCGGGCGCGTTCGAAGTCGGCGGCCAGACCTAGGAGCCGGGCCTCGGCACCGGGCGCGCCGACCAGCTGGACGCCGACCGGCAGGTTCTGGGCGGTCCGCCCCGCGGGCAGCGAGATCGCGGGCTGGCCGGTGATGTTGAAGGGGTAGGTGAACGCCAGCCAGTCGGCGTACTCACGCCACCGCTCCTCGAACCCCGTGCCCTCGACCGCCGTCCCGAGCGGCGGCGGGAGCACGGTGAGGGTGGGGCTGAGCAGTACGTCGTACCGCGTCCAGAAGCGGATGACGTCGGCCGCCCGCCGCTGGGCGGTCGCCACGGCGGCGCAGTAATCGACCGCGCCGAGCCGCTCCCCGCGCAGGGCGATGTCGAGGGTCGTCGACTCCAGTTCGGCCAGCTGCTCCGGAGGCACGCCGCGGACCATGGCGGCCACGTTCGCGGCGATGACCGTCAGCAGGGGGTCCAGGAGCCCGCCGAGGTCGGGCGACGCCTCGACCATCTCGACGTCCAGCTCGCCGAAGTCCGACACCGCCTGCTCGAACACCTCCCGCACCTCGGGGACGACGGTGCCGTGCGGCGGTGTGCAGGTGTACGCCACGCGCAGCCGCCGCGGCGGCCGGACGCCGGCGGCCAGGAAGGAGCCGGACGGCTGCGGCAGCCCGTACGGCTCTCCGACGACCGGCCCCGCCATCGCGTCGAGCATCAGGGCGGCGTCGCCGACCGTGCGAGCCATCGGACCGTTGACGACGTATCCCGCCCACTGCTCCTGGGAGGCCGGCGCCCACGGGGTGCGTCCGCGGGTGGGCTTGAGCCCCACGATTCCGCAGGCGGAAGCGGGCGCCCGCACGGAGCCCGCACCGTCGGCCGCCAGGGCGAGCGGACCGATGCCGGCCGCCACGGCGGCAGCCGCGCCGCCGCTGGAGCCCGTCGGGCCGTGTTCGGTTTTCCACGGGTTGCGGGTGGGCGGGAACGCCCGGTTGTCGGTCGTGATCCGCAGCCCGAACTCCGGCATGTTGGTGCTGCCGACGAGGATGCCGCCCGCCCGCCGGATCCGGGCGACCACCTCGCTGTCGAAACCGGGCCGGTAGCCGGCGAAGGGCAGCGACCCGAAGGCGGTGGGCAGTTGCGCCGACTCGTTGGCGTCCTTGACGGTGAACGGGATCCCGTGCAGCGGGCCGCGCTCCTCCGGCAGCAGCGCGTCCGCGAGCGCGCCTTCCGTGCGCACGGCGACCACCGCGTTCAGTCGGGGGTTCACCGTTTCGAGGTGGTCGAGGACCGCTTCGGTGACGTCGAGGGCGGACAGTTCCTTGTTCCGGATCAGGTCACGTAGTTCGGAGGCGGGCAGAAAGGCCGGGGACCCGGCGGGTGTGTGGGGCGGTGATTCCATCGGAGGTGCTCTCCTGGGGTTCGTGGCCGGACTTCAGTCGGCTGCTCGTACGAGGGCGAGGACGAGTTCCACACAGCTGTCGGCGAGCCTCGCCGCGCGTTCGTCCAGGACCAGTCCCTGGGCGTAGGTGAAGTTCCAGGCGAGCTGGTGGTGGCTGGAGTTGACGGTGGCGACGAACGCCCCCACCACCGACAGCGAGGCGACGAACTGCGCGCCGGTCGCCCGCCACGGGCCGATCGCGTCCGGGAACGGGAACCGGCCGATGTTGGAGAGGCAGAAGTTGATCGGCCCCTTCTCGTCCAGGTGCCGGACGAAGGGCAGGCTCTCGGCCAGGGTCTGCGGGCCGGAGCCGCCGATCAGGCTGATCATGGAGAACTGCTCGCCCAGGGCCTTCCGCTTCTTGAGGTCGGCGCTGATCTCCTTTGCCGTGGCCCACAGCGGACGGTCCGCCCGGTGCTCGACGAGGGAGGGAATCGTCGCCACATAGCTGCCCACGTCGTCGGGGCCCACCGGCGGTTCGAGGTCGCCGCGGAAGTCGACCGGGGAGCCGATCGAGTACCAGGTTGCGTCGACGGCCCCGGCGTCCGTGGCGAGCGCGCGCACCATCGCGGCGGCGAGCACACCGTGGATCGTTACCCCGTGGGTGCGGCAGGTCCGGGCCAGCCGGTCCAGCGTCGGGGCGTCCAGCGACCGGTGGAGGAATCGGGTGCGGCGCTGCTCGAAGGGCACGGGCCGGTCGGCGTCCACGCGCCGCGGCCGCAGGCGTTCGAGGTCGCCCTCGTCCCGGTCGGCCTTCGCCTTCGCCCGTATCCGCCCCGCCGTGCCGCGGTGTTCGGCCGGGAAGAGGTCCTCGGCCGCGGGCAGCACCGCACGCGGTTCGACGGGGCCGTCGGCAGCGAGTTCCGCCCACTGCCGCAGCAGGGAGATGACCGTGGTCCCGTCCGCGACGACGTGCGGCGCGCTCAGGATCAGGTCGTGCACCTCGCCGGCCGGCCCGGGGCCGCTGAGCACGACGGTCGTGGCGAGCGGACCGGCGTGCGGGTCGATGCGGCCGTTGACGAGTTCCTCGTCGATGACGTGCGCCCAGCCGTTCTCGACGGCTTCCGGCGAGTCGAGGGTGCGGTGGTCGAGCGGGACGGGACGGTCGTCCACCGGGACGAAGCGCGGGTGCCGTCCCGTCGCGTCGGCCTCGATCGCCACGCGCAGCAGCGGGTGGCGGGCCTGGAGTTCGGCCAGGGCGGAGCGCAACGAGGCGTGGGAGGCGGGTCCGTGCAGGCGGACCCGTCCGACGACGTTCAGCGGTGAGATCTGGTCGGCTATCCAGTACCAGCGTTCCAGCGGGCTCAGTTCCCGCTGCGCCGCCCGGACGGCCCTGGAGGTCGTGGACATGTGTTTCCCCCGGTCAGTCGACCGGCGACGCGGCGAGCGGCCGGAACATGGCCGCGCTCGCCCGGGTCTCCGGGGTGGTCTGCCAGGGCGGGTTGGTGCCGAAGGCGAGCAGGACTTCCTCGCCGTCGGCCCGGAAGGCGACGGGGTCGCCCTGTTCCACCCACACCATCTCGTGGGGGCCCGCGGTCACCGAACCGCCCGCGAAGTCCACGGCGAACCGTCCGGACAGGACGACGATGAACTCGTCGTAGCTGGGCACCCATTCCATGACGTCGCCGGGGTGCAGGCAGGCGAATCCCGCGCCCATCGATTTCGGGACCCCGTCGTCGGCCAGGTCGCCGATGTAGATGCGGGTGTCGGCGAACTGCTGCCAGTTCGCCTGCTTGGTGCCGTATGCGCGTGCGGCCATGTCTCCCTCTCCCTTACGAGGTGTCCGCGTCAGACCAGCGGAGAGATGTGCTCTTCGACGCCCAGCAGGGCCTTGCCGTACATTTCCTTGATCATCGCGGGCTGGAGGATGGCGTGCCGGGCGCTCACGGCCGAGTCCCGCCAGATCCGCTGGAGCGGGTTGGTGTCGGCGAAGCTGGCCGCGCCGTGCGCGGTCAGCAGGATGTCGATCGCCTCGGTGATGTGCCCGACCGCTCCGCTGAGGTCCGCCCGCGCCTGAATCCGCTGCAGGGGGTCCAGGGCCTCGCCGCGTTCCGCCGCCCCGTCGATGTCGGCGGCGGCGCGGTGGACGTGCAGGTGAGCGGTGTCGATCTTCTGTGTCGCCTCCGCGATCCGCAGCTGGAAGGCCGTCGAGTCGCGCTGCTTCTCGAAGAAGGTGAAGGTGATGGCTTTGTCGGCGGCCTTGTCCTTGACCAGCCCCAGTGCCGCGCGGCCTAGGCCCAGCTGGGTGGCCACCAGGGGGGCGGCGGTGAGGAACTGCACGAAGGCCGAGCGGGGCTGCCGACCGCCGGACCGCTGCACCGGGTAGTCGCCCGCCATCGCCTTGGGCACCGACACCACCCGGTGGTCCGGTACGAAGACGTCCTGGGCCACCAGGCAGTTGCTGCCGGTGGCGCGCATGCCGGCGACGAACCAGGTGTCCTGAACCGTGTAGTCGGAGGCGGGTATCAGGGCCATGCCCTGGTCGACGATCTGCCCCGTGGAGTCCGGCACCGGGAAGCCGATCACGGACCAGCCGGCGTGCCAGGAGCCGGAGGCGTAGTGCCATCGGCCCGAGACGCGGAAGCCGCCCTCGACCCGCTCGGCGGTGGCGCTCGGCGTGAGCACACCGGACACCCTGGTGTCGGGGTCGGCCCCGAACACCTCGTCCTGGGCCTGTTCGGGGAAGAGGCTGACGACCCACGCCAGCGAGCTGCCGACCGCGACCACCCACGAACTGCTGCCGTCCCCTTCGGCGAGGACCGCGGACACATCGATCAGCGTGCGCAGGGACACCTCATGACCGCCGTACCGCTGGGGTACGGCCATCCTGAACATGCCGGCGTCGGTGAGGAGTTTGACGGATTCGTCGGGCAGCCGCCGGTCGCGTTCCCCCTGTTCGGCGTTGCGGGCGAGGTGCGGGACGAGTTCGCGTGCGTTGCGGAGGAGGTCGGACGGTTCCGGGGAAAGGTGGTTCTTCTCTGTCCGGGGGTCGGCCATGGAAATCTCCGTCTCAGTGGGCGAATGCAGCGATGTGGTCGGTGATGGATCGGGTATTTTCCTGCGCGAAAGCGGAATGCGTGCCGAACGTCCGGCGCCCGTAGACGAGCGGGGCGACGGCCCGGGTGCCGGCGACCCGGGTCACCAGGCCGAGCAGCAGCAGGTGGTCCCCGCCGACGACGTACCGCTGGAGATGGCACCCGAGCCAGCCCGGAGCCTCCCGCAGCCGCGGGAGGCCGTCGTCCAGGCACCAGTCGGCCTCTTCGAACCGGTCAGGGGCCGAGGAGGCGAACGCGCGGGCCACGCCCGCCTGTCCGGCGCCGAGCAGATTCACGCCGAACCGCTCGGCCCCCAGGATCTTCGGCAGCAGGCGGGAGCGGTGTTCCAGCGCGACGGTCACCATGGGCGGACGCAGCGACAGCGAGGTGAGCGAGCCGACCGTCGTGCCGTGGGGCAGGCCGTCCGCCATCGCCGTGACCACCGCCACCGGAGTGCAGACATCGGCCATGAGATCCTTGAAATCTCGCTCCGTAACCATTCCTTCTCCTCAGAGCGTGAATGGGCCAGGCGCTTTCGCAGGGTCGTGCCGGTGGGTTTTCGGCCGTAAAGCTTCCGGCGGAGTTTCTCCTTCGCGAAGCGAACGCTGCGTACGCTAGCCAGGGGTGCGGGGTGCGCACAGGCATTTCCCTCCGGTACTACTCGAATACGCAGTCGTCCCGGCCCGGTCGCGGTTCCGGCCGCCGGCCAGCCGGGCCGGGCGCGCCCACCAGGGCGGTGATCGCCCTGAACCGGCGGTCCAGCAGGTGGTCGGGAAGCAGCCTCGCCAGGCGGGCCATCCGGCGGGCGTCCGCACCGGCCCAGTAGCGTGCCCGGGGGCGTGCGTCGGTCAGGGCGCGGACGACCGTGCGGGCGAAGTCCTCAGGGGTGGTCCTGCTCGCCATCGCCTGTTGTGCGTTGCCCTCCAGGAACGCCTGGAGGGCGGACCGGTAGAGGTCGGCCACCGCGGGAGGGGCGTCGTCCAGCGCCTGTTCGCCGGCCTGGGACACCTTGGTCCAGATCGGTGTGAGGATGGCGCCCGGTGCCACGACCGAGACGCGCACGCCGCTGGGCGCCAGCTCGCGCCGCAGGGCGTCGCTCAGCGCCTCCTTGGCGAACTGGGCGACGGAATAGGCTCCGAGGAACGGCACGGCGGCCTTGCCCAGGCCGGAGGTGACGTTGACGATCCGGCCGTTCGACCGGCGCAGCATCGGCAGGTGCGCGCGGATCATCGCGAGGTGCCCGACCACGTTGACGTCGAGCTGCCGGCGGAGCTGATCGCCGTCGATGCACTCCAGCGGGCCCGGGACGCAGACTCCGGCGTTGTTCACCAGGCCCCGCAGCCCGCCGTATTGGTGTGCGACGAGTTCGGCCGAGGCCCGTACCGACGCGTCGTCGGTGATGTCGATGAGGGCGTAGCGGAGCCTGCCGTGCTGCGACTCGGTGAGCAGCTTCTCTCCGTCCTCGCTCCGCCGGACCCCCGCGAGCACCTGGAATCCCCGGTTCTCCAGCTCAAGGGCGCATTCGCGGCCCAGCCCCGAAGAGGCGCCCGTGACGACGACCGCTCCGTGGGGCGGGAGGCGCCTGCCGTGTGGTCCGTGCGCTGCGGGCCTGCTCATCGGTCCGTCCTTTCGTCCGTGCCGGGAAGGATGCCGGCGCCCGGAAAGGTCAGCGCGGGTTCGAGCTTGCCCACCAGCTTCCGGTGGGACATCCACCGGAAGTAGCCGTCGCGGACCCTGCGGCGGACGGGTCCCTGTGACTGTTCGAACTCGCTGATGGAGCGGGTGGCCTCCACCATCGTCCGGGTGCGGTCGTACCGTGCCGCCTCGTAGCCGCGCAGCCCCCGCGGCACGTCCGGGGCGTGCCGCAGGTGCTGGGCGAGGACGGCGGCGTCCTCCATCGCCATGGCCGAGCCCTGGCCGAGGCTGGTGAGCATCGGGTGGGCGGCGTCCCCGAGCAGGGTCACCGGGCCCGTGCCCCAGGGCTGGAGGAACGAGCGGTCCCGGGTGTTCAGCGTCAGCAGGTCGGCGGGCGGGGTCACCCGGATCGCCTCCCGTGCCTCGTCCGGCCAGCCGGAGTAGGCGTCGAGCACCCCCGCCTTGCCCCCGTCCCAGGTGCTGGACCGCTCGAACGGCATGTTCTTCGTGCCCCACCAGTAGAGGCGGCCCCGGCCGATGTCGACCAGGCCGAATCTCATCCCGTCGCCCCACAGGTGGACCACGGAGCCGGGGGTGAACCGGGGGTGGCTGTACTCGGTGATGCCGAGCCAGGCGATGTACCCGCTGTCGTGGGCGGGTTCGTCCGGCCCGGCGAGCTGTCGCCGGACGGCCGAGTTGAACCCGTCGGCGCCGACCAGGAGATCGGCCTCGGCCCGTGCGCCGTCGGTGAAACGCACCCGCGCCCGGTCGCCCTACACCTCGAACCGTTCGGCGGCGGCGTTCAGCCTGATGGGTATGTCCGCCGTCTGGTCGAGGAGCGCGGCGAGCAGATCGGCCCGGCTGATGCACACGCACGGGACGCCGATGCGCCGGGTGATCTCGGGGAAGGGGAACTCCCGGATCAGCCTGCCCTTCCAGTCCTTGACGTGGTACGTCTCCATCACCCGGCCGCGCTTCTCCAGGCCGAGGTCGATGTCCAGGGTGGCGAGCGCGGCTGTGGCGTTGCTCATCACGGACAGGCCGAATCCGGCGGCCCTCAGTTCCGGAGCCCGCTCGAACACTTCCACGTCGAAGCCGGTGCGCCGCAGCGCGATGGCCGTGGTCAGTCCGCCGATGCCGGCGCCGATGACGATGGCGCTTCGTGTCTTGCCCATATCAGTGCTGCCCGCTTTCGCTCGTCCGGAGTCCGATCGCTCTGAGCACCGTGCCGACGACGTCCGACACGCGCGGTTCCTCCATGATCGTGAGGTGGTCGCCCTCGGTATCGATCACCGTGAGGCGGCCGGAGGTGCGCTCCCGCCACCCGTTGGTCTCGTCGGCGTGCATGCTGTCGATCGCGGTGTGCATCTCCAGCAGCACGCCCGGCAGCGGATCGACGGCGCGGACCAGCAGTACGTCGTAGTCCACGACGCCGGGCCGGTAGTCGAAGGCCGACCGCCAGTTGGCCTCGTACACGCGGAACAGCCGACGGACGACGGCGTCGCCGCTGCCCGCGGGCAGTACGCCCTCGTCGATGGCCAGCCGGGTCATGAACGCGAACTTCTCCTCCAGCGTGTCCAGACCGGGCGGCAGGAGGTCGCCGGCCGTGGCGCTGCCGTGCTGGAGCCAGAGCAGCTCCCAGAAGAACCAGCCGAGCAGGGCCTCGTCGTCGGTCCACGGCCGCCGTCCCGGGTTGAGCGCCGTCGTGTCCAGCAGGATCAGCGAGCCGACGCTCTCCCCGGCGGCGTGGAGCTGGCGGGCCATCTCGAAGGCGACGAATCCGCCGAAGGACCAGCCGCCGAGGTGGTAGGGCCCGGACGGCTGGACGCGGCGCATCGCCTCGATGTATTCGGCCGCGAGCTGTCCGAGGCCGCGCACCGGCTCCGTGCCGACGTCCGCCCCGGCCGCCTGGAAGGCGTAGAAGGGCTGGTCCGGTGGCAGCCGCTTGGCGAACGGTACGTAGCAGAGCACGTTGCCGCCCATGGGGTGCGCGAAGAACAGGGGCGGTCGGGTGCCCTCCGGCCGGATCGCCACCAGCGGGTCGAATCCGGTGGTCGTGGTGCCCGCCGAGCGGAGCCGCCCGGCCAGTTCGGCCACGGTCGGCGCCACGATGAAGTCCGACAGCGGGATCGCGGTGCCGAACCGCTCCTCCATGAGGACGACCAGGCGCATCGCCGTGATCGAGGTGGCACCCAGGTCGAACAGATTGTCGTGTACCCCTACTTCGGGTACGTGCAGCAGATCGGCCAGCAGCTGGGCCAGGACCCGCTCGTGGGTGTCCCGGGGGCCGACGCGTTCGGTCAGCTCCGCGCGGGCCGGCTGCACCTGTCGCAGTGCCGCCTCGTCGCGCTTGCCGTTCGGGGTGAGCGGGATGGCAGGCAGCCAGACGAAGTGCGCGGGCACCATGTAGTCCGGCAGCTTCGCGCGCAGGTGGCGCCGCAGGCCGTCCAGGTCCGTACGCTCGGCGTCGCCGACCAGGAAAGCGATGAGGGTGGTGCCGCCCGCCGCATCGCGCCGGGCGATCACGGCGATGTCGGTGATCACGCCGGAGCCGCCCATCGACGCCCCGGCGGCGACCAGTTCGACCTCCGCCGGTTCGACCCGGTAGCCGCGGATCTTGACCTGCCGGTCGGCGCGACCGAGGCAGACCACGTTCCCGTCGGGCAGGACCATCCCGACGTCCCCGGTGCGGTAGAGCAGTCCGTCGCCGTCCGGGGCGGGTACGAACCGTTCCTCTGTCAGGTCGGACCGGCCGGCGTAGCCGCTGGCCAGACCGGCTCCGCCGACGTGGATCTCGCCCCGGGACCCGATCGGGACCGGGCGCATCCGGGCGTCCAGGACCAGCAGCCGGGCCCCGTGGATGGGCTGCCCCACCGGAGGCAGCGCGGGGAACGTGCCGGGCTCGCCGGTCATCTCGTGGAAGGCGGCGGCATGGGTCTCGGTGGGGCCGTAGTGGTTGTCGAGCACGACGTCGTCGAGAGAGGCGCAGAAGCGGCGGATCTCGTCGGTCATCCGGAACTGCTCGCCCGAGGAGCACAGCACGCGCAGGCTCCGCGGCACCAGGCCGAGGGCGACCGATGCCTCCGCCAGCTGCTGGAGGGCGACATAGGGCACGTGCATGCGCTCGACGCGCTCCCGGTCCATCAGCCGCAACAGACCGGGCATGTCCCGCCGCAGTTCCTCCGTGACGACGACCAGCGTGCCGCCGCCGCACAGCGTGGAGTACAGCTCCTGGAAGGAGACGTCGAAACTGAGCGGCGCGTACTGCACGGTGCGGCCGCCCTCGGCGGTGCTGGCGATCCCGTTCTGCCAGGCCACCAGGTTGGACAGGGAGCGGTGCGGTGCCGACACCCCCTTCGGCCGGCCGGTCGAGCCCGAGGTGAACAGCAGGTACACCTCGTCGTCCTCGGAGATCTCCGGCAGGTCGGCGGTGCGGTCGGTCGCTGCCAGTGCGTCGTACCGGGCGAGGCGGACCGTGGGTTCCAGCAGGTCCTGGTGCTCCTCGTCGACGACGACGCAGGCGGGGTGGCCCTGTTCGATCATGGATCGCAGCCGGTCCACCGGATAGGCGGTGTCCAGCGGCATGGCCGAGCATCCCGCCTTCGCGGTCCCCAGGATCGTGGCGACGGTCCCGGGCGTACGGCCCATGGCGATGCCGACGCGGTCGCCGGGGCGCACCCCCGAGTCCAGCAGGCCCGCGGCGATCCGTGTGGCGACCCGGTCCAGCTCCGCGTAGGTCCACGTCAGGTCCCCGAACTCCACCGCCCGCGCCTCGGGCGTACGGCGTGCCCGGGCCTCGAACGCGCGGACCGCGTTCGCCGGCGGACGCCCGGTCCGCGCGGGTGCGGGGGCCGGAGCGAGGAAGCCGAACTCGACGGCGCCGTCCGGTTCCTCCGCGAGACGGCGCAGAATCCGCACGTAGGTGTCGGTGTACAACCGCGCCTGGGCCGGGGTGAACGACTGCCCGGAGAAGTCGAGGCGGAGCCGGATGCCCTCGTCCACCGGGTCGACCATGGCATTGACGACCAGGGAGAAGTTCGTCTCCTCCCGGACCGCGAAGCCGCGGCTGGCGATCCCGGGGGTCCGGAAGACCTCACCGAGCTGGCGGAAGTGGATGAAGTTGAACAAGGTGTCGACCAGGGTCGAGCGGCCGAGGTCCTCCTGGATGACCGCCAGCGGCACTCGCCGGTGCGGGTAGCTCTCCCGTTCCCGGTCCAGGACGTGCCCCACCACGTCGAACCACGTGGCCTGTTCCGCGTCCACCCGCATGGGCAGGGTGTTGAGGAAGAGTCCGCAGGTGCGCTCGGCGCCTTCGGTGTCCGGCCTGCTGTGGGTCACGAGGCCGGTCGTGACGTCCCGCTCGCCGGAGAAGGCGCGCAGCAGCAGGACATGTGCGGCGAACAGGATCGACTTCACCGGGGCCCGCCGGTCGCGGGCGGTGGTGCGCACGGCGTCGACGAGATCGGCGGGCAGTCGCAGATCGCACTCCACACGCTCGTCCGTCCCCGGCGCCTCGTGCGGACGGAAGCTCTCCAGATGGGGTTGTGCCGCGTCGGTGAGCAGGTTCCGCCAGTAGGCGCGGCCGTCCTTCGCGTCGATGGCCGCGCGCTCCTGGGCGACATGCAGCGCGGCCGAGGGGGGGGGCACCGTGTCCGGTACCGGCTCCAGGTCCATTCCCAGCAGGTGGCCGTAGTCCCGGAGGAGTTCGGACACGAGGTTGGCGACGCTGCCGCCGTCGAGGATGGCGTGGTGGAAGCTGAAGACCAGTTCGACCGTGTCGGGCAGGGCGAACACCCGGAAGTGGTAGAGCGGCGCACGATCGAACCGGTAGTCGTACCGACGCCGGCTCGCGATGTGCTCGTCGATGGCGGCCTCGGCCTCCGCTGCCGGCGAAGCCCGCAGGTCGCCGACGCTCAGCCCGCCCTCGACGGTGGACCGGACGATCTGGAGCGGCTCGGCGTGGCCGGCGAGGGCGAACGACGACCGCAGCACCGGGTGGCGTCCGACGAGACGGCCGAAGGCCGCCCGGAACTCCTGCTCACGCCACGGCATGGCCAGGCTGTAGCGGAAGACGTCCTTGTACGTCGCGGAATCCTGCTTCTCGCGGCTGTGGAACAGCAGACCGAGCTGGAGGCGGGTGAGCGGGTAGGCGTCCTCGTACGTCTCCAGGCGGGCGCGGTCGACCGGGGAGACCAGGGCGAACGGAACGGGGGACAGGGAGTCGTCCGGGGTGCCGGACCCGGTGTCCGCCGAGGCCTCGGCGCACTCGGCCAGTGCCGCCACGGTCGGGTTGCGGACGAAGTCGTCCGTCGAGAACCGGATGCCCGCCCTCGCCGCGAGCGCCCGCACCCGGAGCATGCTGATCGAGTCGCCCCCGATCACGAAGTAGTCCGTGTGGACGCCGACCCGTTCGACGCCGAGCACCTGCGCCCAGATGTCGGCGAGCACGGTCTCCTGGGTGGTGCGCGGCGCGCTGTCCCGGTCGTCGGACGCGCCGATGTCCGGGGCGGGCAGCGCCTTGCGGTCGGCCTTGCCGTTCGGCGTGAGAGGGATGCGGGCGAGGCGTTCGAAGTGTGCCGGGATCATGTAGGCGGGGAGCGCCTCGCCGAGGGCCGATCTCAGGCGGCCGGGGTCGAGTTCGTGGTCGGCGGTGCAGTAGGCGACGAGGACCGGGCCCCGGCCGCCGCCGGGCCGGTGGTCGACGACCACGGCGTCGCGGATGGCGTCCAGGGCGACGAGGGCGTTCTGTACCTCGCCCAGTTCGACCCGGTTGCCGCGGATCTTCACCTGGTCGTCGTTCCGGCCGAGGTATTCAACGGTGCCGTCGCTCAGCAGGCGGGCCAGGTCCCCGGTCCGGTAGAGGCGGCCGCCGGGGCCGAAGGGGTCCTTGACGAAGCGCTCGGCGGTGAGTTCGGGCCGGTTGAGGTAGCCGCGGGCGACCTGGACGCCGCCGATGTGCAGCTCGCCGGGGACGCCGACGGGCTGGGGGCGGCCGTGCCGGTCGAGCACGTAGAGCGTGGTGTTCTCCACGGGACGCCCGATGGGCACCCGGGTGACGGGGCCCTCGGACGCGGGCGGGCAGTCGAAGCAGGTCACGTCGACCGCGGCTTCGGTGGGACCGTAGAGGTTGACCAGGCGGGGCGCGTCGCCGCCGGCGAAGATCCGGTTGAACTGGGTGGCCCGCTCCGGCGGCAGGGCTTCGCCGCTGCAGAAGACGGAGCGCAGCGAGCGGACTTCGCAGGCCCGGTCCGGGTCGTCCTCCAGCAGGTCGAGGAACGGGCCGAGCATCGAGGGCACGAAGTGGACCACGCTCACCCGGTGCTCGCGTACCGTGCGCACGATCTGACCCGGGTCCTTCTCCGCTCCCGGCGGCAGCAGTACCACCCGGGCGCCCTGGACGGCCCACCACAGCAGTTCCCACACCGAGACGTCGAACGAGACGGGCGTCTTCTGCAGGAGCGTGTCGCCCGGACCTATGGGGTAGCGGCGCTGCATCCACATCAGCCGGTTCCCCACCGCGTGGTGTTCGACCATCACGCCCTTGGGGCGTCCGGTGGAACCGGAGGTGTAGATGGTGTAGGCGACGTCGTCCGAGTGCGAGGTGGGTCCGAGGGGCAGGTCGGAGCCATGGGTCAGGTCGGAGATCCGGAGCACCGGGGCGTCGGTGGGCAGGTCCTGGACCTCGTTCGCGCCGCGCAGGACCAGTTTCGCCCCGCAGTCCTCCAGGAGCAGCCGGATCCGCGCGGGCGGGTAGCCGGGATCGACGGGTACGTAGGCGGCGCCCGCTTTGAGGATTCCGAGCAGGCCGGGCAGCAGTTCCGGGCCGCGCTCCGCGAGGATGGCGACCCGTTCGCCGGGTCCGGCACCCCGCTCGCGCAGCGCCCGCGCCACCTGGTTGGACAGCCGGTCGAGCTCGGCGAAGGTCAGTGCGGCGCCCGAGGAGCCGTCGACCACGGCTGTCAGGCCGGGGGTGCGCGCCGCCTGCTCGGTGAACAGCTGGTGCAGCGTCTTCTCCCGGGGATAGGGCGCGGGGGCGCCCTGGCGGCGGCGTACGACGTCCTCGTACTCGTCGTCGGTCAGCATGGGGAGTGCCGAGATCGGCAGTTCCCGCGAGTCCAGTCCGTGGCGCAGGAGTTGCCCGACGTGCCCGGCCAGTGCCTCGGCCGTGAGGTGCCCGTCGAACACGTCGTCGGCGTAGTCCAGGTCGACGCGCAGGCCCGGCTGGTCGTCGAACGCCTGCACCATGACGGACAGTGCGTCGGCGGCGTGGACCGGGGCCATGATCGTGGTTGTCCGGTCCATGCCCGGGATCTCCGGTGGCCGCGGAAAACGCAGGTAGGAAGCGGTGACGTCGAACAGCCGGCGGCCGTGGGCACCCTGCGTGGGCGCCTCGCGGAGGATGTCGCCGAAGGGCAGTCGCTCGTGCTCCCTCAGCTCGTCGATCTGCTTGCGGACGTGTTCGGCGAGGTCGACCAGGGGCAGATCCTCCGCCACCGGGATCCGCAGCGGCAGGTTGTTGGCGAACTGACCGACGGTCGAGCGCTTGGCCTCGGTCCGACGGTTCAGGAAGGGCACGCCGAGCACGATCTCGTCCGCCTGGTGGATACGCGCGAGGCATACCGCGAGCGCCGAGAGCAGGTAGGGGAAGGGGGACGCCCCGGCGTCGAGGAGGCGCCCGACGAGCTCCTTGTCCACGGAGAAGGAGTGCCGCCCGCGTCCGGGCCGTGCCGCGCCGGAACGCGTGAAGAGAGCGGGCGCTATGCCCGCCAGATAATTTCGATAGAACTCGCGGTCATTCTCCCGGCCCGCACCGCCGGACGGTGAGCCGAATTCTTGAATGGAATCCCAGTACGAGGGAGAATCGGCCTGGAGAACCGGCTCGGCGGCCTTGTCTTGGCCGGCCGGAAGGGCGTTCCGGGACGCACGGACACGGTAGTCGGAAAGTATCCGCAAGGTCAGCGCGTTCAGCGCCCAGGCATCGGTCACGATGTGGTGTGCGGTCAGGACGAGGTGGACGGCGTCCGGTCCCTCGGTGAGCACGGCGGCCCGGAACAGCGGCCCGTCCCGGAGGTCCAGCGGCCGGCTCAGCTCCTGTTCGCACCAGATCCGCACGGCGCCGGGGGGGGTCCGGCTCGCCGGAGAGGTCGATGTGCTCGAAGGGCAGTGGCCGGATGTCCGGCGCTTCGGCGATCCGCCGGACCCGGGGAACCCCGTCACCGTCCTCGGCGAACCGCAGCCGGAAGGCGTCGTGCGCGCGCACCGCACGGGCCAGGCAGGCGCCGAGCAGCTCCCGGTCGACGGCGCCCGCCAGCCGTTCGTGGACCAGTACGTTGAATTGGCAGTTCCCCGGTGTTCTTGCTTCGGCCGCCCAGATGTCGCGCTGGTAGCCGGTTAATTCGAGGGCCCTGAATTCAGCTGCTATCCCCACTGAACGCCACTCCTTCGCCTGCCATTCGTACGCGAATAAATAACGGCTCGGCTCAGGCTAGTGTCTCGTGATCCTGTCGTTGGAACTTGATGGCGCGTCGCTTCGTTAGCCTGTTGTGGATCTCTCTTCCGAACAGATCGATGAGCTGCGGGAGTTGGCGGGCAGCCGTCATGCCCCTGCCGATGCCGCTCTGCGGGCCCGCCTGGTGCTGTGGACGGCCGAGGGGCGGCGACGCAAGGACATCGCCGAACTCGCAGGAGTCGCACCGAATACGGTGGACCGCGCCAAGGCCCGTTACCTCGTGGGCGGGATTGCCCAACTGGCTTCCCGGAAACCCGGCGGCGGACGCGATCAGGTCCCCGCGACCACTCGGGCCCGGGTGATCGCATTGACGAAGACAACCCCGCCGACGGAATCGGGGCTGTCCCACTGGTCCACGCGGACGCTGGTCAATCACATGAAGCGGCGCGAGGGCATCTCGGTGTCCTGGCACTACGTCGCCCGCATCTGGCGGGAGGAGAACCTCAAGCCGCACCGGAACGGCACCTTCAAGATCTCGAAGGACCCCGCATTCGCGGACAAGGTCGCCGATGTCGTCGGCCTGTACCTGGCCCCGCCCGGCGGCGCGGTGGTGCTGTCCATTGACGAGAAGACGCAGATACAGGCGCTGGACCGAACCCAGCCGGTACTGCCGGTCACCTTCGGCGCGGGCGAGAAGCGCACCCACGACTACGTACGGCACGGCACCACCAATCTGTTCGCCGCCCTCAATGTCCATACCGGTGAGGTGACCGGCGAGTGCAGGCCGAGCCGGAACGGGGCAAGCTTCCTCGCCTTCCTGAAGAAGGCGACCAAGCCGCACGCCGGCAAGGAGATCCATGTCGTCCTGGACAACCTGTCCACGCACACCACGCCGGAGGTGAAGGCATGGCTGGAGAAGAACCCCCACATCCGCTTCCACTTCACTCCCATCGGTTCCTCATGGTTGAACCAGATCGAGATCTGGTTCGGGATCCTGACTCGGCAGTCCATTCGCCGGGGCACGTTCTCCAGCGTCAACGTCCTGGTCAAGCAGATCCGCGACTACATCAACTCCTGGAACGAGGACGCGAATCCCTTCACCTGGACCGCGTCCGCCGAAGAGATCCTCGCGAAGGTCCGCGTCGTCCAGACCAACATGAAGAAACTCGTTAATAACAACTCAAACTGACACGATCAGGATCACGAGACACTAG
>NZ_NEUE01000129.1 GCF_002910905.1 Streptomyces sp. SM11
CGGCACGGCGGCCCCGGCGGGCACGCCCGGCGGGGACAGCCCGGTAGGGAGCAGCACGTACTGCACGAGCAACAGGAGCAGCAGGGTGCGGAGAGCGGGGGAGCGGCGTGGGCCGGGTTGATGGCGCATGTCCGCCACGATGTCCCGGAGGCAAGGATTCCGGGGATCACGGACCGTTCCTGTGGACTACTCGCCGGTTGTGGATATCGCGACCGCACGGCCGTGGACGTCGCCGTCACCCGGTTGTGGACATCGCGGTCACCCGGCACTCAACCGGTCCCGTACACTTCTTACGGCGATCCGGGTCACCGGGTCGACTTCGCACGCCCCGCCACCTCCCTCTTTCGGAGGTGGCCGCGCTCCTCGGTCCCTCGTGGCACGGCGCGTCGGGGCGTCAGGCGCGAGCGCAAACCTGCGGTCGCGACAACCGAGCACCTCAAGGAGTACGGCCATGGCCGTCGTCACGATGCGGGAGCTGCTGGAAAGCGGCGTCCACTTCGGTCACCAGACCCGTCGCTGGAACCCGAAGATGAAGCGCTTCATCTTCACCGAGCGCAACGGCATCTACATCATCGACCTGCTCCAGTCGCTGTCGTACATCGACCGCGCCTACGAGTTCGTCAAGGAGACCGTCGCCCACGGCGGCTCCATCATGTTCGTGGGTACGAAGAAGCAGGCCCAGGAGGCCATCGCCGAGCAGGCGACGCGCGTCGGCATGCCGTACGTCAACCAGCGTTGGCTCGGTGGCATGCTCACCAACTTCTCCACCGTCTACAAGCGCCTTCAGCGTCTGAAGGAGCTTGAGCTCATCGACTTCGAGGACGTGGCGGCCTCCGGCCTCACCAAGAAGGAGCTCCTGGTCCTCTCGCGCGAGAAGGCCAAGCTGGAGAAGACTCTCGGTGGTATCCGCGAGATGCAGAAGGTGCCCAGCGCCGTCTGGATCGTCGACACCAAGAAGGAGCACATCGCCGTCGGTGAGGCGCGCAAGCTCCACATCCCGGTCGTCGCGATCCTCGACACCAACTGCGACCCCGACGAGGTCGACTACAAGATTCCGGGCAACGACGACGCGATCCGCTCCGTCACCCTGCTCACCCGCGTGATCGCCGACGCCGTCGCCGAGGGCCTCATCGCCCGCTCCGGTGCCGCCACCGGTGACTCGAAGCCGGGCGAGAAGGCCGCCGGCGAGCCCCTCGCCGAGTGGGAGCGCGACCTGCTCGAGGGCGACAAGAAGGACGAGACCGCGGCTGCCGCCGATGTCCAGTCCTCCGTCGAGACCGAGAAGAACGCCGAAGCCGACGCCGAGACGCCGGCCGAGGCCGTCGCCGAGGCCAAGGCCGAGGCCGCTGTCGAGGCTCCGGCCGCCGACGCCCCGGCCGCCGCTGCGGACGCCGAGCAGGCCTGACAACCGTCACGGCTACTGACGGCGGGGGCCGACGCCACAGGCGTCGCCCCCGCCGTTCACCCGTAGATCTTTCAGACTTCGAGAGAGACATACAGACTCATGGCGAACTACACCGCCGCTGACGTCAAGAAGCTCCGCGAGCTCACCGGCGCCGGCATGATGGACTGCAAGAAGGCGCTCGACGAGGCCGACGGCAGCGTCGACAAGGCCGTCGAGGCGCTCCGTATCAAGGGCCAGAAGGGCGTCGCCAAGCGCGAGGGCCGCTCTGCCGAGAACGGTGCCGTCGTCTCCCTCGTCTCCGAGGACCAGACGTCCGGCGTCATCCTTGAGTTGAAGTGCGAGACGGACTTCGTCGCCAAGGGCGACAAGTTCCAGGCCGCCGCCAACACGCTCGCCGCGCACGTCGCCGCGACCTCCCCGGCCGACATCGCCGCGCTGCTCGCCTCCGAGATCGAGGCCGGCAAGACCGTCCAGGCGTACGTCGACGAGGCCAACGCCAACCTCGGCGAGAAGATCGTCCTGGACCGCTTCGCGCAGTTCACCGGCGCCTACGTCGGTGTGTACATGCACCGCACCATGCCCGACCTGCCCCCGCAGATCGGTGTTCTGGTCGAGCTGGACAAGGCCGACGCCGAGCTGGCCAAGGGCATCGCGCAGCACATCGCCGCCTTCGCCCCGAAGTACCTGTCCCGCGAGGACGTCCCGGCCGAGGTCGTCGAGGCCGAGCGCCGCGTCGCCGAGGAGACCACGCGCGCCGAGGGCAAGCCCGAGGCCGCGCTCCCGAAGATCGTCGAGGGTCGCGTCAACGGCTTCTTCAAGGAGGCCACCCTCCTCGGCCAGCCGTACGCGCTGGACGCCAAGAAGTCGGTCCAGAAGGTCCTGGACGAGGCCGGTGTCACCCTGAAGCGCTTCTCGCGCATCAAGGTCGGCATCTGAGTCCGTCCGGGCGAACAGCACCGGACCCGATAGGGTCTGGTGCAGTCGACGGCCGCACCCACGCCGGACGACCGCAGATCTGACGAGGAGGCCATTGCCGCTGTAGGGACACCAGACCCACCGGCAATGGCCTTCTTCGTATGTGCACGAGGAGAATTTCCATGGACAAGGGCGCGGACGCCGTTCAGGCCGACGACAAGCACGACGACGACAAGGGTTCCGGGCGCTTCATGCTGAAGCTCTCCGGTGAGGCGTTCGCCGGTGGCGGCGGCCTCGGCGTCGACCCCGACGTCGTGCATACCATCGCCCGCGAGATCGCCGCCGTCGTACGTGACGGCGCCCAGATCGCGGTGGTCATCGGGGGAGGCAACTTCTTCCGTGGTGCCGAGCTCCAGCAGCGCGGCATGGACCGGGCCCGGTCCGACTACATGGGCATGCTCGGCACCGTCATGAACTGCCTGGCTCTCCAGGACTTCCTGGAGAAGGAGGGCATCGACTCGCGCGTCCAGACCGCCATCACCATGGGCCAGGTCGCCGAGCCGTACATCCCGCTCCGTGCTGTACGGCACCTGGAGAAGGGGCGCGTGGTGATCTTCGGCGCCGGTATGGGCATGCCGTACTTCTCCACCGACACCACCGCCGCCCAGCGCGCCCTGGAGATCGATGCCGAGGCGCTGCTCATGGGGAAGAACGGCGTGGACGGGGTCTACGACTCCGACCCGAAGACCAACCCCGACGCGGTGAAGTTCGACGCACTCGAGTACGGCGAGGTGCTCACCCGCGACCTCAAGGTCGCCGACGCCACCGCCATCACGCTCTGCCGTGACAACCAGCTCCCGATCCTCGTCTTCGAGCTGACCGTCGAGGGCAATATCGCTCGCGCGGTCAAGAGTGAGAAGATCGGCACGCTCGTGAGCGACGAGAGCACCCGGGCCTGACGGCCCCCAGGATGGACAACGGCCTGCCGGTCGGACACCGTGCAGGTGAGGACGCGACGCAGGATCCGCAGGGTCCGGCGATGACGACGCCGGGCCCACTCAAGACACGCAGGAGCACGTGGTGATCGAAGAAATCCTCCTCGAGGCCGAGGAGAAGATGGAGAAGGCCGTTGTCGTCGCGAAAGAGGACTTCGCCGCGATCCGTACCGGCCGCGCGCACCCGGCGATGTTCAACAAGATCGTCGCCGACTACTACGGCGCGCTGACCCCGATCAACCAGCTGGCCTCGTTCTCGGTTCCCGAGGCGCGGATGGCCGTCGTGACGCCGTTCGACAAGACCGCGCTGCGCAACATTGAGCAGGCGATCCGCGACTCCGACCTCGGCGTCAACCCGAGCAACGACGGCAATATCATCCGGGTGACGTTCCCCGAGCTCACCCAGGACCGCCGCAAGGAGTACATCAAGGTCGCCAAGACCAAGGCCGAGGACTCCAAGATCTCGATCCGCTCCATCCGCCGCAAGGCCAAGGAGACCCTCGACAAGCTCGTCAAGGACAAGGAGTCCGGCGAGGACGAGGTACGCCGCGCCGAGAAGGAGCTCGACGACACCACCGCGAAGTACGTCGCGCAGGTGGACGAGCTGCTCAAGCACAAGGAAGCCGAGCTGCTCGAAGTCTGATGAACGACTCTTCCTGGGGTGCCCCGCAAGGAACCGGTTACTGGGGCACGCCCGAGATGAGGGCTGCCCCGGCGGGTCCTGCCCACGATGTGCGTGACGCCCAGCAGACTCGGCCCATGCCCAACGTGCCGGACGTTCCCGACGCAGGTAGAGACACAGCCGACCGCGACGACCGGGACAGGGATGCCGCTCACGTCGGCGGCCCCCTGTCCCGTGACGAGATGCCGCAGGAGCCCATGTCCACCCCGCTGCCGCCCCCGCCGCAGAAGAAGCGTGCGGGACGTGATCTGCGCGCCGCCATAGGGGTCGGCGTGGGTCTCGGCGCCGTCATCGGCCTGTCGCTGTTCATCGAGAAGGCCGTCTTCGTCGGCGTCATAGTGATCGCCGTCGTCGTCGGCCTGTGGGAACTCACCTCCCGCCTCCAGGAGAGCAAGGGCATCAAGGCGCCCCTGGTGCCGCTGGCCGTCGGCGGAGCCGCGATGGTCGTCGCCGGCTACGCACGGGGTCCCGAGGGGGCCTGGATCGCGATGGCACTCACTGCCCTCGCGGTGCTGGTCTGGCGGATGACCGAGCCGCCGGACGGGTATCTCAAGGACGTCACGGCCGGGGTCTTCGCGGCGTTCTACGTACCCTTCCTGGCCACCTTCGTCGCCCTGCTGCTGACGGCGGACGACGGGTCGTGGCGGGTCCTGACCTTCCTCGTCCTCACCGTGGTCAGCGACACGGGGGCGTACGCGGTCGGCTGGCGCTTCGGCACGCACAAGCTCGCCCCGCGTATCAGCCCCGGCAAGACCCGTGAGGGCCTGTTCGGAGCCGTGGGCTTCGCGATGGTCGCCGGCGCGCTGTGCATGGAGTTCTTGATCGACGGCGGCGCCTGGTGGCAGGGTCTGCTGCTCGGCTTCGCGGTCGCCGCCAGCGCCACCCTCGGTGACCTGGGCGAGTCCATGATCAAGCGGGACCTCGGGATCAAGGACATGGGCACTCTGCTCCCCGGCCACGGCGGCATCATGGACCGGCTGGACTCGCTCCTGCCGACCGCACCGGTCGTATGGCTGCTGCTGGTGCTGTTCGTGGGCTCGGGCTGAGCGCCGGGCACCCTTCCCACCTGCACGTTCTTCGAGTGAGGGTCCGTTGTCCACAGGGCGGCGGGCTCTCACCCGTCTGTCTGCCACACTGGATGAACCATGCCTAAGCCCGGAGAACTGGCGGCCATCCGGCATCGAATGGCCCCTGACCAGCACGTCTAGTGCTCGACAGGGGCCGCTCGTGGGCTATTGGGCCGTCTCTGGGCCGTCAGCCCCGTCGGGGCAGGGCGAGAACAGCCCGTCAATGGCGTTCCGGGTGCGCTCCTGACTCGACGGCATGAGGTGCGCGTACACCCGCAGCGTGAGTGCAGGGTCCGTGTGCCCAAGGTACTGGCTGACCGCCTTGATGCTCTCGCCAGCGTCCAGCAGTACCGAGGCGTAGAAGTGCCGAAGCGCGTGCATGCCGTGTTCGCGGGCGGATTCGTACTTCCCGTCCCGGGCGCTCGGGATGAGGCCAGCCAGCGCGAGGGCGGGCTTCCATTCCTGGATGTTGAAGTTGCTCCGCCAGACGACTCCGGATGCGGTGTTCGTGAACAGGAGGCGAGCCGTCACCTTCGGGCCGTCAGGCTTCCGCCACGGCAGGGTGACTTCAACCGGCTTGCAGGTGTCCATGTGCGCTCGGAGGGCTTCGGCTACCGAGGACGGGAGCGGGACGTCTCGCTCCTTGCCGCACTTCGGTGGGGCGAATACGGCCTTGCCCTGGATGAGCTTCACTTGCCGAACGACCCGCAGGATGCCAGCCTCGAAATCGACCGCGTCCTCAGCGAGTCCCACGATTTCCCCCTGCCGGAGCCCGCAACCAGCGCCTGTGTCCACCATGGTCCGGTAGCGCTCAGGAAGGGCTCGGCGGACCGCCTGAACCTGCGAGGGCAGCCATGGGATGACCCGCCGCCGTTCGACCGATGGCGGGCGCACGGACTTCGCGGAGCACGGGTTGCGGGGGAGGAGACCGTCGTCCACGGCCGCACTCAGTACGGCTCGAACGTCGCCGTAGATGTTGCGCGCGTACGCCCCGCTCACGCCCGGGTTGGACTCAAGGGCACTTACCAGGTCGCGAAGGTGTTCCGGCCGGAAGGAGTCGAGCGGGCGGGACCCGAGGATGGGGAAGGCGTGCAGGCGTAGCCGCTGCTCGGTGACGATCTGGCTCGACAGGTCCGCGCTGTGCGCCTTGAGCCACTTCTCGGCGTAGCCCTTGAACGTGACCCGTGCTGCCCGCGGATCGATGTACTGGCCCCGCGACATGTCGGAAGCGACGTTGGTCAACCAGTTCTCGGCGAGGCGCTTCTGTCGGTCCGGGAAGGACTTGGATTTCTCGGTGCCGTCGGGGCCGATGTAGCGGGCGCGGTAGCGGAGTCCGGAGCCGTATCGGTCGCTCTTGACCCGGCAGGTCTTCCCGTCGGGCCCGGGTTCGGTTTTGTACCAGCGGTCTTGGATGTGGCCGGCCAAGGGGTGCTCCTGTGGGTATGCGGCAGGGGCACGACCTGGCGGTGGTCGTGCCCCTGCGGAAGGTCGGGGTGTGAGTTAGGCTGCGTCGCGCTCGGCTTCGGTGAGCGTGACGATCCAGGCGTGGACGGCGGTGGGGTCGTAGCGGAGGTGCTTGCCGATGCGGAAGCCGGGCGGGCCGGTGCGCTTCTTGCGCCAGGCGTAGACGGTTTCGAGCGGGACGGAGAGGAGGGCGGCGACGTCCTCAGGGGTGAGGTAGCGGTCGGGGAGCCCGCCCCGGAGCGTGGCCCGGGGGTCGGATGCGGGTTTCACGGAGCCTCCGAGAGGTGGAAACACATTGCGCTGAGTCGCGACTCATCGCGCACAGAGGCGGTCTGCTGTGCGCGTGTGCACGATGAGTTGCGACTCTCAGGAATGTGATTCGGGCAGATTCAGCGCGATGCCGGTGTAGGTAGTCACCTGTCGGCCGTAGGCGTCGCGGGGGCGGGTGCGGTTGAGCTGGGGGACGACGGAGAGCAGGTTGCGCCCGAAAAGCTGCTTCGTTCCGCTGGCGCGTACGCCGTTGTCCTCGGCCCATTCGCGCCAGGCGTTCCAGAGGACGTCGACAGGGACTTCGCGGGTGGGGCCGGTGGTACACCGCTCCCGGACGAAGGCGCTTGTGGGGGAGGCCGTGTCCTGCATCATCGTGATGGCGTCCTGGGAGGATGCGGGTTCGGTGATGCGGCCGTTGCATTCGAGGCGGGCGAGGCCGTCCAGGGCCCAGTTGATGATGCCGGGCATCTCCGCGGCGAGCTTCTCGGTGAGTCCGGTGTCCTCGCGGCCGAGCCAGGAGACGGTCATGTTGAGGACGACGAAGCGGCGGGCGATGACGCCGCTGCTGTCTCCGAAGTTCGGCAGCTCGTTGGTCAGGACCAAGAGCCGGGTGGGCAGCTTCCCGGTCCAGACATCGCGGTACTTGCGGTCGATGTCGATGGTGTCCTCGCCGGAGATGGTGAGGAGCCGTTCGACGACCTGCCCGCCGTCACCGGACAGCCGGGCGTCGGAGATGACCGCGAGCGGTTTGCCGACCAGCGTGGAGAGGCCGAAGTTCGTTCCGAGCCCGGCGAGGGTGGGCCCGGCCAGGTTCTCCTTGCCGACCAGCTCTTTCAGGATGCGGGCGATGGTGCCCTTCCCCGACCGTGAGGGCCCCTTCATGAGCAGGATCTTCTGCTGGTCGGTGCGGCCGGACAGGACGTAGCCGAACCACTCCTGCAATGCGGCGATGGAGGCAGGATCGTCGGGCCAGATCCCGTTGAGAAACCCTTCCCAGGTGGGTGCGGTGGCGTCGGGGTCGAAGTCGTACGGGACGGAGACGATGTTGAAGAACCCTGGCCCGTGGGGCAGCAACGTCCGGTCCCGGATGCGGAGGAGCCCGTTGCGGCACGCGACGATCGGGCTGTCGTCGTGCTGGCCGTGCTCGTGGTCGATCCACGACGGGGTGTCGGTGTCGGCGGGCAGGAGCGTGATCGCGGACATGGCGTCGAGAAGATTGCTGATCTTCGTCTTCGTCGGGGCCCACGGGTGCGCTTCGGGCTCGCCCTTCTTGTTCAGCACGGTGTGGACGCAGTGCTCCAGGCGCTTGTAGAGCCCGGCACGCATCTGCTGTTCGTCGTACTCGCGCCAGCAGGTTCCGGTCCAGTGCATCCACGATCCGCGCCAGCGGCGCAGCCGCAGGTGTCCGTCCTGGGTGGTCCAGTCGGGGACGACGCGGCGCGCGACGGCGAGAGGGTTGGAGGGTGCGGGCAGCTCCTCGGCGGTGTTCACGCGGCGGTCCTCCCTTCGGTCTGGATCGGGCAGGTGGCCCGGTGGGCGCTGTGGTCGGCGATCAGCGCGAGAACGCGGGCCTGGCCCCGGGCGGTCTCGTGACGGCCGCAGAAGCAGAACGACTCGGCGGCAGGCCGCGCGTTCCGCCCCGGGGCGCTGATCCGGAGGAACCCGACCACCCGGCGCCCGTCACCGCCCTGCGGGTCAGGGCGAACAGCAACGGGGACGCCTTCGGCGACGCCTTTCGGCACGCCACCGGTCACCGCTGCTGCGGCGGGGTTGGCGGCCTGCGGGCTGTTCGGGGTGACAGGCAGGCTCTTAAGTCGGGGATTCGGGGCGGTGGTCATGCCGGCCGCCCATGGTTGTTGGCGATGGACCAGTTCAGAGCGCTGGTCACGGCGGCGCGGCACTCGTTCTCGCGGAGTCCGGCCCGCAATCCCGCCGAATTAAGAGCCTGCTCTACCTCATGGCGGGCGAGGTCGCCGGACGGGATGAACCGCCCCAACGCCCGTGCGGCCCGAACCAGCGTCCAGTTCCGCACACCTTCCCCAGCCCCAGCCACGGCCGCTGTTTCGGCCCTGAGAGCCGCAGCGGCGTACCGAGAGGCCCGAACTGGCGCGGGCGTGACCGTCAGGCCCCGAGAGACCTGACGGGGCGTCAGGGAGGCGTACAGCCATTCCGGGAGTGGTACGGGTTCGGTGGGGTCGACCACCTCGTACGTACCGTTCGGGAGGGTGCTCCCGGCGGCGACGACGTAGCCGCCGTGGGCGCGGGTGTCGATGTGGGTGCCGAGCTTGCCCGCGCTGTTGCCGAGCCTGACCCCGTCCGGGGCGGTGAAGTACAGGTGGTGCCCGCCGCTCGCGGTCCGGGTCCGGTAGGTGGCGGGGACGGTCTGCCCGGCGCGCTCGCAGAGCGCTTGCAGGGAAGTGACGCCGTCAGGCGTTCCTTTCGGGTCCTTCGCCTTGACCGGGTCCAGGTCCACCACGACCAGCCCGGACGGGCCCGTGGCGATGCCGACGTTGAACGCCCCCGCCGACCACGCCTTGCGGATGCGGTCGGGGGCGGTGGTGGCCCGCTGCTCCCACTTGCGGTGACCGGCCGCGCAGTCACCGGTACCGGTGCAGGCGGTCTCTCCGTGGAGGGCGGGGCGCTTGTCGCGGGGGCGGAGCGGGAAGACGTGCCACCCGCGCTCGGCCGCGTCCAGAGCGGCGGTGATGAGGCGGGTGTTCATGCTGTCGCCTCGGTGGGCTTGTCGTGCGCGGCGACGATCTCCATGAGGAGGGTCTCGGAGGCCATGAGGTGGCCGACGAGGACGCCCGGGTTGGTGAGGTCGATGGGGCGGATGTTCGCGACGTAGGCGCGGGCGGCCTCGATCGCGACGAGGCGTGCGGCCTCCCGCACGGGGGTGGGGTGAGTCATGATGGTGTCTCCAGTTCTGTGAGAAGTGCTGGCAGACGAGAGCGGCCCCGCTTCATTGGCGTGAGAGGGGGCCGCTTTCGTGTTGCCGGGGTGGTGTTCAGCAGTCGCAGTTGTCGGTGTCTTGGAGGCAGTCCCAGCAGCGGGGGCAGTCGCATCCGCAGGCGCACTCGGCATGTGCGGCGCTGGTGCCGTGGCAGTAGCAGCCGGACTCACCGCAGGGCATCGGTTCGGTTTTGGGCATGCCCGGACTCTCCTCGTTTGGTCGCTGTATGTGACAGGGAGGGAGGTGGTGGGTGGGTGCTGGAACCCGGGTTCTCGGGGTTCTCGCTGTTCGGTGAGACCTGCCTCCCTGCCTCCCTAACAGAGTGTTATGGCTGGTCAGGTTGGGGAGGCGGGGTCAGGGAGGCGGGTAGGGAGTTCTCCCTGCCTCCCTGACCGCCTCCCTTCACGCTGTGTGACTTTCGGGGGTGGTGTCGTTGCGGTCCTCGGATGCTTCGAGGAGCCGGGCGCGGCTGACGACCATGACCCCGCCGGACTTGTGGGCCGATGCGCCGACGGAGTCGAGCGCCTGGATGAGGTCGCTGGCGGTCCACCCGTGGTACTCGCCCGGGTTGTGGGCGGCGAGGCGCTGGCGGACCTCGTCCGTGCGCATCCGCTTGGCCTCGCCCAGCACCGTCAGAAGGTCGGTCAGGTGGTCGGCGGGCTCCTCGCTCACCGCATCGGCGGCGGGGGCGATGCCTTCGCGCAGGGCCAGGGCGCGTTTGACGACGGGGGTGATCTGGTCGGTGGTGGAGTCCTTGCGGACGTAGTGGGCGCGGACCAGTTCGAACGGGTTCTTGGTGAACCCGACGGTGAGGGCGGTGCCGACGTTCTCGGCGGGGTTGAGGTTGGTGGCGGTGATGCCTGCCTTGTGCTTGCCGGTGCCGAGGAGTCCGTCGTTGGCGACGTGGTCGCCCACGGCGAACGCGACCCGGTGGGAGGTGTTGCGGGTGACGTCCTTCGGGATGCTGTCCGCCGTGGGGGAGACGGTGACGAAGATGAGGGTGATGCCGACCTTGCGGGCCTTCTTCATCACCTTGACCGCGAGTTCGGCGGCCTCGGCCCCGTACTTCTTGTGCATGAACAGCTCGTGGCACTCGTCGAACACCACGACCTTCGGGCGCATCCGCGGGTCCCGCTGGGCCAGAGCGCGGGTCAGGCGGACCTCGTCGCCCCCGAGCTGTTCTAGGAGCTTGCCCCGCTCGGTGACCTCGTTGCGCAGGTTCCGCAGGGCTTTGACGGCAGCCTCGATCTGCTCGTCCTCGTCGCCCTTGACCAGCACGCGGAGGCGTTCGCGCATGGGGTCGTAGTCGACGTTGTAGGCCATGACGTACGCCTCGATGTCCACCAGCGGATCGAGCATCGCCCCCAACAGCAGGGCGACGACCAGGGACGACTTACCCGATCCCATGATCCCGCCGACCATGTAGTTGGCGGCCATGAGCTTGCCGAACACCTGGTCCCCGCGCTGGGACACCCCGACGGGCACGCCCTTGAAGTAGTCGGCCTCCCCACCGGTCAACAGCGGCCAGTCGGGCACGGCCCCGGACAGGGAACCTTGGTCGGCCACCCACAGGTCCAGGACGCTGGCCTCTGCTTCGGTGGGCCAGACCTCGACCGGCTTGCGCATCAGGTTGTGCGCCAGGACGGTCTTCTTGTCGGTGACCATCTCGACCGTGACACCCATGGGCAGTTGGAGCCGAGAGTGCCAGCCGTTGCCCAGGCGGGTCGTCGGTGCCACCCAACGGGGCTGCCACCCGTCCTTGAACGCCTGGTTCAGCTTCGGGATGCCCAGGTGCCGCAGGGCGTCCAGGATCGCGCCCTCGTCGGGCACCATCTCCCGGCCCTCCGTGTCGGCGGCGGGCATTGCCCACGCGGGCGCCGCCTGCTGGTGACGCCCCACCGCCCACACTGCGGCCAGGCCGAGCCACGGGCCCACCGCGAGGAGCGGGCCCCACACCACGGTCACGATGACGACCAGCAGCCGGATCAGGTCCAGCAGTGCCATCAGCGGAGTGACGACGTCGGCGGGGTCCTTGGTGGCGATGGCGAGCGCGATGCCGACCGCGAGGAGCAGGCCGAGTCCGCCGGCCGCCCCGTATCCGGCGGCCTTGACCGCCTGTTGCGGTGCGGTCAGCAGGTCCATACGCCGCTTGTGCCGCTCGGCCCGGAAGCGGTGAAGCCGCTCTTCCCACTCCTCGGCCAGTTCGGCGTTCCCCGCGGCTTCCGCCGCCCGCAGCATCCGCAGGTACCGGGACGCGGTACGGCCCTCCCACGCCCGCCGGGCCACGATTCGCCCGCCGCCGACCACGTACATGCCGTGGCGGACAGTGAACCGGGCGGTGGATCGGGTGCGGTCGTGCGTGGCGACCCTGCGCACGGCACGGCCGGTACGGACGATCCGCGACCCCTGCGGGACGACCGTGGGCGGAGGGCTGGCCGGCTCGGTGGCCGGGTCCTTGACCAGATTCACCGGTTCGGCCGGCGGGGTGGGGCGGTGGTCGTCGAGGTGGTGCACGGTCCCCATTCCGGGGTCCGCGACGGCGGGTTCGGTCATGATGAACGTGCCTCTCCTGATCAGTGATTCGGGTTGGGGTGAAGAGAGGGCGGCCGGTGTCCTTGGCCGGGTCCGGCCGCCCCGCTCAGCTCCGCTCGGCCTTGTAAACGGCCCGCTCGGCAAGGCGGACGCGCTGCTCGGCCTGCTTGCGGGCCTCCCGCGCGGCGGCCTTCTCGGCGCGGGGTGCGGTGCGCTCGACGGCCTTGGCGGCGGCGAGGTCCTGGCGGGCGTCGGCCTGCACCTTGTGCAGCGCGTCCAGCTCCAGGGCGCCCCGGGCGGCGGCGGACTGGTCGATGCGCTCGATCTTGCGGCGGATGTCCGGGTCGACGCAGTCCGCGAGCGCCTGACGGAAGCCCTTGCGGAACAGCTTTGCGCGCTCCCGGGACTCGGCACGGGTGTAGCTGTAGACCGTGGGGTTGCTCGACACGTGAACCTCCCAGAAATGGGGCCGGACTGTCCGGCTCCCCTTGCCGCCCCGGCCGTGACCGGGGCGACGCGGGCAGCCGTCAGGCGAGTCGCAGTTCGTGGGTGTGGCACAGCACGGGGCCGATCAGCAGCCCGACGCGGTGCACGGTCCACCGGCCGTTCGTCAGCGGCCCCGGCGGGACCTCATCGACGATCCGGCCCGTACGACCGGCCGCACGCGGGTCGTCCTCACACGCGACGATCCGCACCTCTTGACCTGCCTGGAACACGGTGGTCTCCCTTCTGGGTCAGCGGCCCTTGCGGGTGGTCTTGCTGCCGCCGACCGACTTCACGACGGTCACGACGCCCCAGGCGCAGACGGAGGCGACCAGGGCGAGGAGGGCGAGGTTCGCGGCGATGGCGGTGAGGACGCCGACGAGGAGGGGGCCGAAGTAGACGCCGGCGGCGACGGCCCCGGCGCCCATGCCGGAGCCGAGCGCGAGGCGCTGAACGGTGCGGTCCGGGGGTGCCTGGTGGACGTGGACGACCTGCGGCACCACGTTGGCGGGCTGGTAGGTGGCGGGGAGGTGGTCGGTGTAGGCGGGGGTGCCGTCCGGGAGCTGCACGACGGACGGCAGTCGGGCGGCGGGCAGGTGCTGTTCCATGCGGGTCCTTCCGTGGGCCGCTGGTGGGAGTGCCCCGGGCCGGAGTCGATCCGGCAGCCTCCCGCCGTGATCCGGGGCTGGTTGATCAGTGCTGGGCGGGCTCGGCGGCGCGGGTCTCGGCCGCTTCGGAGATCGCGGCGGACACGGCGAGCTGGGCGAAGATCTCGGCCTTGCGGAACGCGTCGGGGCGGATATCCCCGTAGCTGATCGTGTCCTTGGTGACGATCCGTTCGGCGGCGGCGCGGTATTCGGCGGCGTTCATCAGGTGGTGTCCTTCCGGGTCAGGCGGGGGTGATGTCGCGGGCGCTGACGATGTCGTCCCGGCAGACGCGGTCGGTATCCATGGCGATCCGGACGTCACCGCCGCTGAGGTGCTCAAGGAGGGTGACCCGCTGGCCGGTGGCCTTCAGGCGGTACTGGTCGCTCGGCGCGGTGGGAGTTGTCGCGGCCTTGCTCTTGCTCTTGCCGAACATGGCGAGTCCTTCCGGGTCAGGAAGACGAAGGGGCGGGGGTGTCGTGGCAGGGGGCGCACATGCCGAGCGACCGGGGGATGCAATAGCCCATGTCGGTGCGGCAGTTGGGGCAGATGCGGCGGGCCCGCATCGCCGCAGCAAGCGCGGCGGCACGGTTCGGGGTCATGGGGCGTACGGGCTTGGCCCGGTCGACGCGGTAGAGGTAGGCGACCAGCGGGGCCCTGCGGCGGCGGGGCCGGTGGAGTTCAGCGACGACGTCCTGACCACCTGGCCGCAGCCCCAGCGCTCGGAGCTGACGGCGGGTGGCCAGACCGTCCGGGGCGAGGTGCCACCGGTAGACGTCGGCCATCAGGCCGCCGCCTCACCCGGACCGGCCGACTGCTCGCGCTCGGCGCGCAGGGTCTCGCGCAGGACGCGGGCCTTGGCCGGAGAAGTGCGGACTGCCTTGCGGATGCCCTCGGCGGTCAGCTCCCGATCGGTCCAGTCGGCCGTAGCCGTGCGGGCCTCGATCAGGAGCTGGTCGGCGGTGCGGGTCGGTCGACTCGATCGGGCCGCCTCCGGGATGCGTCCGGTCGCCCGGCGCGGGCGGGTCGACTCGGCGGCCACCACACCGGCCGGGACCCGATCGGTCGACTTCACCAGGGACACCACCGGGGCCGCCGGGAGCTCCGCAGGAGCCGGGGGCGGAGTGATCGGCGCGGGGGCCGATACTTCCAGGTCAGCCGTAGACCGATTTACATATGTCTCGGAAGATTGATCCTGATTCGGTGTGGTGGCCGGGTGCTCGATCGGTCGGTGGTGCAGCACCTTGGCGACGAGGTCGGAGCCGAAGTAGATCGACCCGACCGGCAGCGACGTGGCGAGCAGGACCAGCGCCCAGTTGGCGGGGTCCCAGTCGGCCAGTCGACCCCAGTCGACCACCTCGTCATGCAGCTCCGGCACCAGGCCGTGAACGTAGTTCAGGACGAGGGAGGCCAGGGTGTAGGCGGCCAGCACCCGCAACGCGAACCGTCGCGCGTCACCGGTCAGAACCAGCGTCGCGACCAGAGCGAGCGCCATCAGCCCGTCGACCACGAACGGGTAGAGCGTCGCGGCGGTGGAGTCGGCCCCGGTCGCGGTGGCGACGTCGCGCAACGCGTTCCAGGACACCCGGAACGCCATCCCCACCACACCGACCAGAGCGGCGATCAGCAGGCCCTTGCCCCAGCGGTTCATGCCGCACCACCCCGGCGGAAGTGGAGCGCGAGGAGCCATCCGGCGGTCTGGGCGAGAGCACCGACGACGGCCACGGCCCGCCACACCGGGCGGCCGGTGGCCGTGGCGAGCGAGGCCCCGATGACGGCCAGGGCGATACCGGCGAACACCAGCAGGAGCGCCCGCCGGACGGCGGTGGTGTTGGTGTCGCTCATGCCGCACCGTCCTGCCGCTGGACGTTCGCGGACGCCAGCAGTTCGACGCGGTCCATGACACCGGTGGGGCACTCCTGCCACTCCCACCCGGCGTCGTCCGCGAGGACGAAACCGAGCTGAGCCAGAGCATCCGCCCGCTCCTGCAACGTAGGGACCGGCCCGGTCCGCCCGAACGAGTGCTCGGGCCAGTCGTCAAAGCTCATCAGGTCGCTGATGACGTACAGCTCCCACTCACCGTGGAAGCTGTTGGACAACCGCGCGCCGTGCGTCATGCCGCACCCCCCGACACCGTGGTGTCCGTCGCGGCGGCGGTGGTGGTGAGGTTGGCCAGGTCCCGGCGGGCGGCCAGCACCCGCCGGCGGGCCCGGCGGATACGCCGCTCGTCCAGCTCGGTCGGCGTCCGGCCGATGGTCATGATCTGCGCGTCCAGCAGGACGACGTCCGCCAGGATGGCGGGCATCTCCGTCTCGATCGCGTCCAGCTCGGCGTCCGACGGCTCACCGTCGAACGGGGTGGCCGCAACAACGGCCTGAAGTGCTGCGATGCTCTTCATGGGTCGTGTTCTCCCTAGCAGGTGCGACGGCCCGAAAGAGGCCCCGGTGTTTGCCCACCGGGGCCTCGTGCCGTCTGGGGTGACTTGGGTGTGGTGTTTCAGGAGGCGGATTCCGTGACCGCGCGAAGGATGTCCGCGTGGTCGAACGCGAGCGGGGGCAGGTCGCTCAGCGGCCACCACTCGGCCCGGGTCGCGTCGTCACCGGCCTCCACGATCGTTCCGGGGATGACGGTCAGGTGGTAGGCGACCGTGATGTACCGGCCTCGCGGGTCGCGGCCGGGCTGGTCGAACGTGCCGACCTGCTCCAGCTCGGCCGGTGCCGCGTACACGCCGGCTTCCTCGGCCAGCTCACGGGCAGCGGCCTCGCGGCTGGTCTCGCCGGGGTCGACGTGACCACCGGGCAGGGCCCAAGCGCCCTTGTGCGGGTCCCAGCCGCGCTCGATCAGCAGCACGTGTCCGTCGGTAGTGGTGACGACGACATCGGCGGTGAAGCGGATGGTCTCGAACGTCTCGGTGCTCATGTCTCCCCTTGGGTTTTGTAGATCCGGACTGCCCGGCTCCCCTCAGCCCCGCCCGTACAGCACCGCGTGAAGCGGACTGGACGGGCGGAGGAGGCAACCGGCCGCAGTGGTCATGGGCACTGCGGTTGGTCTGGACGTGCGGGTGTCTCCTTCGGGAACACGAGCTCCCGGGTAGGCGTATGGAGACGTGACCTTTCGGTCTAAGCCCTCCGGGACTGACAAGGGACCCGGGACCCTCCCCCCGACCAATGCGGGGCTCCTGCGGTCAAGCGATGCGGTCCGGCGGAGAGCCGACGGGCGCAGGTCGAAGCAGCCCAAAGAAGGCCCCTTCTGCGCGGGTCACCGCCCCCTTCCGAAAGTTCCGGATCGGGCGGTGGCCACAACAAGAGACTGGACCGGTGGACCGGTCCAGTCAAGTGTCAGGTCTGCGCGCCGCTTCCCCGTTGTGAGGGAAAGTGCAGGTGGCGGGGTGTTTTCGAGTAACAAGAAAGCTGAACCGGTGGACCGGTCCAGCCGTCTTTGTTACTCGATGAGTGCCTACATGGCGTAGCTGTCCACCTGCTCGAAGAGCGATGACGGCGTGACGCCCTCCTCGCAGACCAGCGGCTTCCCTTGCTCGTCATACGCCGTATGCAGCAGCACGGCTACGGGTGCGCCCTGCGGCACCCCCAAGCGTTCCGCCTCCGTCTCCGACGCGCCGCGCACGGTCGTGACGTCAACGCCTTCGGCCGGGGCTCGTCCGGTCTGGCGCCGGATGTAGCGCGTTGTGCCTTCGGCGATCGGGTTGGTGTCGGCGAGGCGCGGCGACACCTCCGCGACCTCCGGGGGGAACCACGCCTCAACGCAGCTATTCGGCGTTCCGTCCGGGAGCTGAAGGACCCGGACGCGCCGAAGAGCCGTCGTCCTGGGGGAGAGCCCCAAGGCGGCGGCGACGTGGGCGGGGGGTTCCGCCCAGTCAGGCTCACCGACGCGCAGGAACGGCATCCCGCCCAGGATGCGCGCCGACCCCGCACGGCGAGCCCCGGCGGGGCGTGCGACGGGCGTCTCCGTGACGACAAACCCGGTTCCCTGCTTGGCTACGACCACGCCATCGTTTCGCAGCACATCGACGGCCTTGATGGCGGTGGCTCGTGACACATCCCACTGCTCGGCCAACTCGCGGCCCGATGGAATTGTGGCCCCGGGGGCGATCTCACCAGCGGCGATGCGGGCGCGCAGGAACTCTGCGATCTCTTCGTACTTCAGGACTGCCATGGCTTCCCCTATTTCCTGCACTGGACTGGTCCACCGGTACACACGATACTGCGACCATGTCGAATCTCGAATTGGCACCCTCCGTGATGCGGTTCTATGGCCAGACGGTGAACGAGGACAGCCGTCTGCGCAGCTCGGCAGACGGGCGGATGGAACTGGTCAGAACTCAGGAACTCCTCCGACGTTTTCTGCCCCCCGCGCCGGCGCGTGTGCTCGACGTGGGCGGGGGGACCGGGATTCACGCTGAATGGCTGGTGAAAGACGGCTATGACGTCACTCTGGTAGACCCGGTCCCCCGTCACGTTGAGGCCGCGTCGGCGGTGTGCCCGGCGGTGGTCGGTGACGCGCGCGACCTGCCCGACCCGGACGACACCTTCGACGTCGTGCAGCTCCTCGGGCCGCTCTACCACCTGCCCGACCCGGCCGACCGGCAACGGGCACTTGCGGAAGCCTCCCGCGTGGCCAAGCCCGGCGGGCTGGTCGCCGCTGCTGCGATCAATCGCTATGCGTCGCTCTTCGAGCACGTCACGTACGCCCACCTGCACACTGAGCGGATTCACAACTCCGTCTCCAAGATTCTGGAGACGGCGGTCTATGACGGAGCGCGCGGGTTCACCCTGTCGTACTTCCATCGGGCCGAAGAGCTGGTGACGGAGCTGGTCGACTCTGGGCTGGAGGATGTGCAGGTCTTCGGCATTGAGGGACCCGCCTGGTCGCTGGTGAAGGCGGCGGAACAGCAGCCGGGCGAAGGTCCCACGGATGAGCTGATCGCCTCAGCGATGGACGCGGCCCGCATGGCGGAGCCGTACCCTGAGCTCCTTGCCGCCAGCTCGCACCTCTTGGCTGTCGGCACGGTCCCCGCCGGCAGTGGTGACTGACGCCCCTGACCTGCGGTCCGAGCTGCGCCGCCGGGCCGTCTGTGGGCCGCCGGAGGGCCGCCGACGACGACCCACAACGACCATCAACGACCGGCACCGCCCGGCCCCGGTGATCGCTGAGCTGGGCGACGGCCCGGCGCACCTCGGCGTGTCTGCCACACTGGATGAACCATGCCTAAGCCCGGAGAACTCACTTTCGTCGCGCCCCGCGGAGCCAAGAAGCCGCCGCGGCACCTCGCCGACCTCACGCCCGCCGAGCGCAAGGAAGCGGTCGCCGCGACCGGTGAGAAGCCGTTTCGCGCCCAGCAGCTCTCGCAGCACTACTTCGCGCGGTACGCGCACGACCCGGCCGAGTGGACCAACATCCCGGCGGCGTCGCGGGAGAAGCTCGCCGAGGCGCTGTTCCCCGACCTGATGTCCGTGATCCGGCACATCAGCTGCGACGACGACACCACGCGCAAGACCCTGTGGAAGCTGCACGACGGGACGCTCGTCGAGTCCGTCCTGATGCGCTACCCGGAGCGCGTCACGATGTGCATCTCCTCGCAGGCCGGCTGCGGAATGAACTGCCCCTTCTGCGCCACCGGGCAGGCCGGCCTCGACCGCAACCTGTCGACCGCCGAGATCGTGCACCAGATCGTCGACGGCATGCGCGCCCTGCGCGACGGCGAGGTGCCCGGCGGCCCCGCGCGGCTCTCCAACATCGTCTTCATGGGCATGGGCGAGCCGCTCGCCAACTACAACCGCGTGGTCGGCGCGATCCGTCGGCTCACCGACCCGGAGCCGGACGGTCTCGGCCTCTCGCAGCGTGGGATCACGGTCTCCACCGTGGGCCTGGTCCCGGCCATGCTGCGCTTCGCCGACGAAGGCTTCAAGTGCCGCCTCGCCGTCTCGCTGCACGCCCCGGACGACGAGCTGCGCGACACCCTGGTCCCCGTCAACACCCGGTGGAACGTCCGCGAGGTGCTGGACGCGGCCTGGGAGTACGCGGAGAAGTCCGGCCGCCGGATCTCCATCGAGTACGCCCTGATCCGGGACATCAACGACCAGGCCTGGCGCGGCGACCTCCTCGGCCGGCTGCTCAAGGGCAAGCGGGTGCATGTCAACCTGATCCCGCTGAACCCCACGCCCGGCTCCAAGTGGACCGCCTCGCGGCCCGAGGACGAGAAGGCGTTCGTGGAGGCCATCGCGGCCCACGGCGTGCCCGTCACCGTCCGGGACACCCGCGGTCAGGAGATCGACGGGGCCTGCGGGCAGCTGGCGGCCTCCGAGCGCTGAGGGCTCCGACGAGCGCGGAGGTCCGTGGCCTCACGAGACCTCTCCGGACCCGGCCGAAAACCGCCGGTGTAGCCTGGGCCGAAATCAACTTCATATTCCGACAGGGGAGCGCCACAGCGCTGAGAGTGCGGCACCAAGGACAGGTTGGCCGCAGACCCTCTGAACCTCGCCCGGGTCATTCCGGGTAGGAAGTTCGGACCTTACTCAAGCTGTTGCGCCCTGCCCGCTTCCGGTTCGCCGGACAGCGGGCGGGGCCGCGTCTCTTCCTGGTCACCTCCAGGAGGAATCACATGAACACCACCACGAAGTACGCGGCGGCCGCGCTCGCCGCCACTCTCGGCGTCACCGTGCTCACGGGCTGCGGCAGCGACGGCGCCCCGTCGGGCTCCGGGGCGTCCGAGGGCAGTGGCTCCAAGACCGTGACCCTGGTCAGCCACGACTCCTTCAACGTCTCGGGCGAGGTACTGAAGGCGTTCACGAAGGAGAGCGGTTACACCGTCGAGATCCTCAAGAGCGGCGATGCCGGAGCCGCGCTCAACCAGGAGATCCTGACCAAGGGCTCCCCGCGCGGCGACGTCTTCTTCGGCGTCGACAACACCCTGCTCTCCCGCGCCCTGGACAACGGTCTGTTCACCGCGTACGAGGCCGAGGGCCTGGACACGGTCGCGGCGGACACGCAGACGGACGAGAAGCACCGGGTGACGCCCGTCGACACCGGTGACATCTGCGTCAACTACGACAAGAAGTACTTCGCCGACAAGAAGCTCGCGCCGCCGGAGACCTTCGAGGACCTGATCGAGCCCGCGTACAAGAACCTCCTCGTCACCGAGAACGCCGCGAGTTCCTCGCCCGGTCTCGGCTTCCTCCTCGGCACCATCGCCACCCAGGGCGAGGACGGCTACGAGACGTACTGGAAGAAGCTGAAGGCCAACGGCGTCAAGGTCGTCGACGGCTGGGAGCAGGCGTACAACGAGGAGTTCTCCGGCTCCGCGGGCGGCAAGAAGGCCAACGCGGACCGGCCGCTCGTCGTCAGCTACGCCTCCAGCCCGCCCGTCGAGGTGCTGTACGCCGACCCGCAGCCGAAGGAGGCCCCCACCGGGGTCGCCACCGGCACCTGCTTCCGGCAGACCGAGTACGCCGGGCTGCTGACCGGGGCGGAGAACGAGGCGGGCGGCAAGGCATTGCTGGACTTCCTGATCAGCGGGACGTTCCAGGAGGACATGCCGCTGAACATGTTCGTGAACCCGGTGGTGGAGGACGCGAAGCTGCCGGAGCTGTTCACGAAGTTCGGCGAGAGCGTCGAGACGCCGCCCACTGTCGCGCCCGAGAAGATCACCGCCAACCGTGAGCAGTGGATCCAGTCGTGGCAGTCGCTGGTCCTGAAGTAGAGCCCGAGGCGAAGGGGGCTGCCCGGCCCGCCGGTGGCGGGTCCGGGCGGCGCGGGACCGCGGTGCGGCTCGGCCTGATGGCCGTGCCCGTCGCGTTCTTCACGGTGTTCTTCGCCTATCCCGTGACCGCGATCGTCGGCCGCGGGCTCAAGGCGGGGGGCGACTGGCAGTTCGGGCGGATCGGCGAGGTACTGGCCCGCCCGGACATCCTCGACGTCCTCTGGTTCACCACCTGGCAGGCCCTCGCCTCGACCGCGTTCACGTTGCTGATCGCCCTGCCCGGGGCGTATGTCTTCGCGCGCTTCGACTTCCCCGGCAAACAGGTGCTGCGAGCGGTCGTCACCGTGCCGTTCGTGTTGCCGACCGTCGTCGTCGGCACCGCGTTCCTGGCCTTGCTCGGACGCGGCGGACTCCTCGACGAGCTGTGGGGCATCCGCCTCGACACCACCGTGTGGGCGATCCTGCTGGCCCATGTCTTCTTCAACTACGCCGTCGTCGTACGGACCGTGGGCGGGCTGTGGTCCCAGCTGGATCCCCGGCAGGAGGAGGCCGCCCGGGTGCTCGGCGCCGGACGGTTCGCCGCATTCCGCCGGGTGACGCTGCCCGCGCTCACCCCGGCCGTCGTCGCCGCCGCGCTGATGGTCTTCCTCTTCACCTTCACCTCCTTCGGCGTCGTGCAGATCCTCGGCGGACCGGCGTACTCCACCCTGGAGGTGGAGATCTACCGGCAGACCGCGCAACTCCTGGACCTGCCGACGGCCGCCGTACTGACCCTGGTGCAGTTCGCCGCGGTCGGCGCGATCCTCGCCGTGCACGCCGCGACCGTACGCCGCCGGGAGCGGGCGCTGAAGCTCGTCGACCCGGCCCGGACCTCCCGCCGGCCGCGCGGCCCCGGACAGTGGGCGCTGCTCGGCGGTGTCCTGCTCACCGCGCTGCTGCTGATCCTGCTGCCGCTCGGCGTGCTGGTGGAACGGTCCTTCGACGGATCCGGTGGTTACGGCTTCGGCTACTACCGGGCCCTCCAGTCGGCCGGGTCCGGCTCCTCCTCGACCTTCCTGGTCCCGCCGCTGGAGGCCGTCGGGAACTCCCTGCGGTACGCGCTCGTCGCGACGCTCATCGCCCTCGTCGTCGGCGGGCTCGCGGCGGCGGCCCTGACCCGGCGGGCCGGGCGGCTGGTCCGCGGCTTCGACGCGCTGCTGATGCTGCCGCTCGGGGTGTCCGCCGTCACCGTCGGCTTCGGCTTCCTGATCACCCTGGACCAGCCGCCGCTCGACCTGCGGACCTCCTGGATCCTGGTCCCGCTGGCCCAGGCGCTGGTCGGCGTCCCCTTCGTCGTGCGGACCATGCTGCCCGTGCTGCGCGCGGTCGACGACCGGCTGCGGGAGGCCGCCGCCGTGCTGGGAGCCTCCCCGCTGCGGGCCTGGCGGGAGGTCGATCTGCCGTTGGTGCGGCGAGCGGTGCTGGTCGCGGCGGGCTTCGCCTTCGCCGTCTCCCTCGGGGAGTTCGGTGCGACGGTCTTCATCGCGCGGCCGGACAACCCGACCCTGCCGGTCGCCGTGGCCCGGCTGCTGGGCCGGTCCGGGGAGCTCAACTATGGGCAGGCGATGGCCCTCAGCACGATCCTGATGCTGGTGTGCGCGGTGTCGCTGCTGCTCCTCGAACGTATCCGCACCGACCGATCCGGGGAGTTCTGACGATGGCAGGGGACATGGCAGGGGACACGGCTGGGGAGTGGTTCTCATGCTGAGCCTGGAAGCCGCCACCGTACGGTTCGGGAAGCGGACGGCGCTGGACGCGGTGGACCTGGAGGTCGCCGACCACCGGATCGTCTGTCTGCTCGGTCCCAGCGGCAGTGGGAAGTCCACCCTGCTCAGGGCCGTCGCCGGACTCCAGCCCATGGACGGCGGCCGGGTCCTGCTGGCCGGCCGGGACCAGGCGGGCGTCCCGGTGCACCGTCGCGGGCTCGGCCTGATGTTCCAGGACCACCAGCTCTTCCCGCACCGCGATGCCGGCGCCAATGTCGCCTTCGGGCTCCGGATGCACGGCGCGGGCCGGGCCGAGGCCGAGCGCCGGGTCCGCGAACTGCTGGACATGGTGGGCCTGCCCGGGGCCGAACGCCGCGCGGTCGCCGCACTGTCCGGCGGTGAGCAGCAGCGCGTCGCCCTGGCCCGGGCCCTCGCCCCGCGCCCGAAGCTGCTGATGCTGGACGAGCCGCTCGGCCAGCTCGACCGCAGCCTCCGCGAACGGCTCGTCATCGAACTGCGCACACTGTTCCAGGAGTTGGGCACGACCGTGCTGGCCGTCACGCACGACCAGGGCGAGGCGTTCGCGCTCGCCGACCAGGTCGTCGTGATGCGGGACGGCAGTATCGCGCAGGAGGGCAGCCCGCTGGCCGTCTGGCAGCGCCCCGCCTCCGCGTTCGTCGCCCGGTTCCTCGGCTTCGACAACGTCACCGCGGCGACCGTGACCGGACAGGCCGCCGCCACCTCCTGGGGCAAGGTCCCGGTGCCCCAGGGCTCCCCGCAGGGCGAGGCCGACCTGCTCGTCCGTCCCGCCGGGGTCCTGATCGGCGCCCCGGAGGACGGCCTGCGCTGCACGGTCGGCGTCCGCACCTTCCGGGGGAACCACGTGACCGTACGCCTGATGCCCGAGAACGCGCCGGTGCTGGAGGCCGAATGCGCCCTGCGGGACACCCCGGACGAGGGGGCGGTCGTCGGCGTCCGCTTCGACGCGGCGGAGACGGTGGTGCTGGCGGGTTCCGGGCGGCCTCGTCGTGACCCATGACTTCCCGCCGCGCCAGGGCGGCGTCGAGACCGTCCTCCACGCGATGACCGGCTGGTTCCCCCGGGACTCCGTCGTCGCCCACACCTCCGCCGGGCCCGGGGCGGCCGCCCACGACGCCGCCCTGCCCCACCCCGCGGTCCGCGACCCGGCCCGCACGGTGCGCCTGGCGCCGGGGGCGGACGCGGAGAAGTCCCGCGTACGGGATGGGGCGCGGGACGGCGTACCGCCTCCGGCGGGCGGCGTCCGCGAACGGTACGGCCCGGGCGGGCGGCCGGTGACCCTCGGGGACGAACCGCACGCCGGGGCCCTCCACAGGCTCGCCGCCGGCATCGGGGTCGCGGACCCGGTGGTCCAGGCCGGCGGGCAGCCGCACGCGCGACAACCGGCCGGCTGACTCCCGACCGGCGTGGCAGGGGGGCGGTGGGCCGGGCAAGCTGGAAGCGGACCATCCCGCGGCCGGCCGGCTCCACGGGGACGGCCGGATCGGACAAGGACCGTGATTATGACCGGTGGCACCCGCGAGGGCATCGACCTCACCCGCGTCCTGCACGCCCCGCGGCAGCGGGTCTTCGCCGCCTGGACCTCACCGGAGGACTTCGCAGCCTGGTACGGGGGCGAGGCGGACGTCCCCCTGGACCGGGTGGCGATGGACGTGCGGCCCGGCGGCGCGTGGAGCCTGGTCATCGTGCTGCCGGGGGTCGAGATGCCCTTCCACGGGGTCTACCGCGAGGTGAGTGAGCCCGACGGTCTCGTCTTCACGCTGCTGGACGCCTCCGCGCCCGAGGACGCCGAGGGCGAGGTCGTCACCGTGACCTTCAGCGACCTCGGTGACGGGACCACGGAGCTGGCCTTCCAGCAGCGCGGCGGCCATCTCACCGCCGAGCAGTACGCGGCGGCGGAGGACGGCTGGGAGGCCTTCTTCGACGCCCTGGCCGCCCGCCTCGCCACCCGTCCCTGAGCCGGCCCGCGGCTCCCGGTCGGCTCACTTCGTCAGCGGAAGCGCCGCCAGCTGAGCGATCACCCAGGTCAGCGGGGCGAACAGGGTCAGCAGCGCGCCCGCCCGCAGCGCCGTCGCCCTGCGCAGCGTGGTGGCCGGGGCGCCCATCCTGAGCAGCGCCTCGACGGTGTGGGCGCGGGCGTGCTTGGCCTCCAGCGCGGAGGTCAGCAGTGTCGCCGTCGTACAGCCGAGGACCAGCACCGCGCCGAGCGCGGTGAGCGGGCCGTACGGGCGCTCGTCGCCCCCGTACAGCGCCGACGCGGCGATCACCGCGGACAGCACCGCGCAGACCACCCCGAGCGGGCGGCCGATCCGGCGCGCCTCGTTCATCAGGACCCGCCCGGCCAGCAGCCGTACGGCCCCGGGGCACACCGCCTGGAGCGCCCGCCCGCACAGGTGGGTCAGGCTCGGGCCGGCCATCGCCAGGCCGACCGCGGTGAGCGTCCACCCGATCAGCACCGCCACCGGCGTGGCGTCGAACCGGCCGGGCAGCGGGAACGCGTTCCCCGCCGTCCCCCGTGACGCGTACGCCTCCACCGCGAGGCCGGCGGCCGTCAGCGCCACACCCCAGGGGAGCCCGGCCGGAGCGGGCGCGGGCTCCGGCAGCTCCTCGGAGCCGAAGGCGTCCCGTGCCGGATCGGGCCGCGACCGCAGCGCCAGCGCGGTCGCGGCCGACGCGGCCACCGGGACGAGCGCCAGCAGCATCAGCGCGGCGGCCGGCGGCAGCGGGCTGCCCGCGCCGAGGAACTCCGCCGCGCCCCCGTCGAACGGCATCCCGGTCAGATCGCCGCGCAGATGCAGGAAGAAGAGCAGGGCCACCGTGGAGCCGAGCGTGGTGGAGACGGCCGTGGAGACGGCTGCCAGTGCGGAGAGCCGGACCGGTCCGAGGCCCATGGAGGAGAGGCCCGGCCGGGGCCGGGTGCTCGGGTCGGTCCGGGCCACCGCCACGGCGAACTGCACGGTGGCGGCCAGCGGGACGAAGCACCACAGCAGCCGCAGCACCGAACCGGCGGACGCGGGGTGCGCGGCGGCGTACCCGAGGGTGCACAGGAGGAGGAACCCGACGCCGGCCGACGCGGCGGCCACCAGCAGCCGCCGGACCAGGACGAGGGGATGCGAACCGCGGGCTAGACGGAGAGCGAGCACGCCGCGCGGCCCTCCGCTTCCGGTTCCGCGGGCAGGGTGCCGGTGGCGACGCGACGGCCGTCCAGCAGCGCCACCGTCCGGTCGGCGAGTGCGGCGATCTCGGCGTCGTGCGTGGCCAGCACCACGGTGATGCCGTGTGAGCGGGCCGCCGTGGTCAGGGTGCGCAGCACCTGGGTGCGGTCCGCGCGGTGCAGGGTCGCGGTCGGCTCGTCCGCGAAGATCACGGTCGGCTGTGCGGCCAGGGCCCGCGCCACGGAGACCCGCTGGCGCTGTGCCTGGAGCAGGGCGTGCGGCCGCTGTTTGGCGAGAGCGGCGATGTCCAGGCGCTCCAGCCACTCGGTGGCGGCCTTCCTCGCGGCCCGGTGCGAGACGCCGCGCAGCAGCAGGGGCAGCGCGGCGTTCTCCCAGACGGTCAGCTCCGGGACCAGCTCCGGGTCCGATGCGATCCAGCCGAAGCGCTCCCGGCGCAGCTGTTCGCGGACCCGGGGGGCCATGGTGTGGACGGGGACGCTGTTGAACCAGACCTCGCCCTGCTCGGGCACCAGCCGGCCCGAGAGGCAGTGCAGCAGTGTGGTCTTCCCGCTGCCGCGCGGGCCGGTCACAGCAAGGATCTCGGCGTCCTGGACACCGATGGAGACACCGCCGAGACCGGGCGATCCGTTGTGGGAGTGGTGCAGGGAACGCGCCCAGATCACGTCGTTGTCCGGCGGGGCCACCATGGCGTACACCTCGGTTCAGGTCAGATTTCCCGTCCCCCGTACGGGGGAACGAAGACGCGGCCGATCGGTCACTCGGCACCGTAGAGAGGCGGACCGGTGTGAGCGCACAGCACGCGGCCCGGATACCCCCCTTGTCACTCGAAGGGGTGTATCCGGGCCGGTGAACCGTATGAAATGACCGCTGGACGGCGGTCGGCCGGGGGACCTGGTGACGGTCAGAGCTTCGTCCAGGCCTCCGTGAGCACGGCCCGCAGGATGCCCTCGATCTCGTCGAACGTCGACTGGTCGGAGATCAGCGGCGGGGCGAGCTGGATGACCGGGTCGCCGCGGTCGTCGGCCCGGCAGTACAGGCCGTTCTCGTACAGCGCCTTGGAGAGGAAGCCGTACAGGACGCGCTCGGTCTCCTCGTCGGTGAACGTCTCCTTGGTGACCTTGTCCTTCACCAGCTCGATGCCGTAGAAGAACCCGTTGCCGCGGACGTCGCCGACGATCGGCAGGTCGTGGAGCTTCTGCAGCGTCGTCAGGAAGGCGTTCTCGTTGTCGAGGACGTGCTGGGTGAGGTTCTCGCGCTCGAAGATGTCGAGGTTGGCGAGGCCCACCGCGGCCGAGACCGGGTGACCACCGAAGGTGTAGCCGTGCAGGAAGGTGTTGCCGCCCTGGTAGAACGGCTCCGCGACCCGGTCCGAGACGATGCAGGCGCCGATGGGGGAGTAGCCCGAGGTCATGCCCTTCGCGCAGGTGATCATGTCCGGCACGTAGTCGAACTTGTCGCAGGCGAAGATCGTGCCGAGCCGGCCGAAGGCGCAGATGACCTCGTCGGAGACGAGCAGCACGTCGTACTTGTCGCAGATCTCGCGGACCCGCTGGAAGTAGCCGGGCGGCGGCGGGAAGCAGCCGCCCGCGTTCTGCACGGGCTCCAGGAAGACGGCCGCGACGGTCTCGGGGCCCTCGAAGAGGATCTCCTGCTCGATCTGGTCGGCGGCCCACCGGCCGAAGGCCACCGGGTCGTCACCGAAGAGCGGGGCGCGGTAGATGTTGGTGTTCGGCACCTTGTGCGCGCCGGGGACCAGCGGCTCGAAGGGGGCCTTGAGGGCCGGGAGGCCGGTGATGGACAGCGCGCCCTGCGGGGTGCCGTGGTAGGCGACGGCACGCGAGATGACCTTGTACTTGGTCGGCTTGCCCTGGAGCTTGAAGTACTGCTTGGCCAGCTTCCAGGCGGTCTCGACGGCCTCGCCGCCACCGGTGGTGAAGAAGACCTTGTTGAGGTCGCCCGGGGCGTGGCCGGCGAGACGCTCGGCCAGCTCGACGGCCTTCGGGTGGGCGTAGGACCACACCGGGAAGAAGGCGAGCTCCTGGGCCTGCTTGTACGCCGTCTCGGCGAGCTCGTGACGACCGTGACCGGCGTTGACCACGAACAGGCCGGAGAGACCGTCCAGGTAGCGCTTGCCCTTGTCGTCGAAGATGTACGTTCCCTCGCCACGCACGATGGTGGGAACGGGCGCGTTCTCGTAGTCCGACATGCGGGTGAAGTGCATCCACAGGTGGTCGTACGCGGTTCGGCTGAGGTCCTTGGTCACGGCTATCGGGTTCCCCACATATAGGTCTGCTTCTTGAGCTTGAGGTAGACGAAGCTCTCGGTGGAGCGCACGCCGGGAAGGGGCCGGATGCGTTTGTTGATCATCTCCAGCAGGTGGTCGTCGTCCTCGCAGACGATCTCCACCATCAGGTCGAAGGAGCCCGCGGTCATGACCACGTACTCGCACTCGGCCATGGCCGACAGGGCTTCGGCCACCGGGTCGAGGTCGCCCTCGACATTGATGCCGACCATCGCCTGGCGCCGGAATCCCACGGTGAGCGGGTCCGTGACGGCGACGATCTGCATCACGCCCTGGTCGAGCAGCTTCTGGACGCGCTGGCGCACGGCCGCTTCGGAGAGGCCGACGGCCTTGCCGATCGCGGCGTACGGACGCCGTCCGTCCTCCTGGAGCTGCTCGATGATTGCGAGGGAGACGGCATCGACCGCTGGCGGTGATCCGTTCCCGGTCCTGGAGTCTGCGCTGCGACTGGCCACGAACCCACCATGCACCGCTCTTCGTCTGTCTCGCAACCCCAGATCGATGAAATTCGTTGTTCGAGTGCTCAGATCTGACTGAATCCGAAGTTGGGGGCGGGTGGGTATGTCGAAAGCGTCACCGGAACGATTAGGGTGGACATCTCACCCATCGGACAGCCGACAGGAGGGGTGGTTGTGACCACCGAGGTGCGCCGTCTGCGCAACTACATCAACGGAGAGTTCCGGGACGCCGCGGACGGGCGGACCATCGATGTGGTCAGCCCGGTGACGGAAGAGGTCTACGCGACCTCACCGCTCTCCGGCCAGGCCGATGTCGATGCCGCCATGGAGGCCGCGGCGGCGGCCTTCCCCGCCTGGCGGGACACCACGCCGGCCGAGCGCCAGAAGGCCCTGCTGAAGATCGCGGACGCCTTCGAGGAGCGGGCCGAGGACCTGATCGCCGCCGAATCGGAGAACACCGGCAAGCCGATCGGGCTGACCCGCAGCGAAGAGATCCCGCCGATGGTGGACCAGATCCGCTTCTTCGCCGGGGCCGCCCGGCTGCTGGAGGGCCGCTCGGCCGGCGAGTACATGGAGGGTCTGACCTCCATCATCCGCCGCGAGCCGGTCGGCGTCTGCGCCCAGGTCGCCCCGTGGAACTACCCGATGATGATGGCCGTGTGGAAGTTCGCCCCGGCGCTTGCCGCGGGCAACACCGTCGTCATCAAGCCGTCCGACACCACCCCGGCGTCGACCGTGCTGATGGCCGAGATCATGGGCCAGATCCTGCCCAAGGGCGTCTTCAACGTGCTGTGCGGCGACCGGGACACCGGCCGCGCCATGGTCGAGCACCCGACCCCGGCGATGGCCTCCATCACCGGTTCGGTACGGGCCGGCATGCAGGTCGCCGAGTCCGCGGCCAAGGACGTCAAGCGGGTCCACCTGGAGCTCGGCGGCAAGGCGCCCGTCGTGGTCTTCGAGGACGCCGACATCGCCAAGACCGTCGCCGGCGTCTCCGAGGCAGGCTTCTTCAACGCGGGCCAGGACTGCACGGCCGCCACCCGCGTGCTGGTCCACGAGTCGATCCACGACGAGTTCACCGCCGCGCTCGCCAAGGCCGCCGCCGACACCAAGACCGGGCAGCCGGACGACGAGGACGTGGCGTACGGCCCGCTCAACAACGCCAACCAGCTGAAGCAGGTCACCGGCTTCATCGAGCGCCTCCCGGCACATGCCAAGGTCGAGGCGGGGGGCCACCGGGTCGGCGACAAGGGCTACTTCTACGCCCCGACCGTCGTCTCCGGTCTGAAGCAGGACGACGAGATCATCCAGCACGAGGTCTTCGGACCCGTCATCACCGTCCAGTCCTTCACCGACGAGAAGCAGGCCGTCGAGTACGCCAACGGCGTCGAGTACGCGCTCGCCTCCTCGGTGTGGACGACGAACCACTCCCGCGCCATGCGCATGTCCAAGAACCTCGACTTCGGCTGCGTGTGGATCAACACCCACATCCCGCTGGTCGCCGAGATGCCGCACGGCGGGTTCAAGAAGTCCGGCTACGGCAAGGACCTCTCCGCGTACGGCTTCGAGGACTACACCCGCATCAAGCACGTGATGACGTCCATCGAGGACTGATCCACGCGTCTTCGCGGTGTACGGCCCCGGGCTCCGGCCCGGGGCCGTCTCCGTGGGCCGTTCTGTACAACGTGTGCGGGACGGGACCGTCCCGCTGGACGCTTGGTCCATTGTCCGCGCGCCCAGCGACGGGCATTCTGCGCGGGTGCGAGCGATCAGGAAGAACCCCATGTCCCGCCGTTCCCTGCTGCGCGCCCTCGGGGCGGGAGCGGCCGGCGCCACCCTGGCCGGCTGCGGGGTGCCCGCGGCCTTCGTCGAGCCGGGGGAGCGGGCCGGACGCGACAGCTCCGCCACCGACCCCACGCTGCACTTCGCGAACTGGCCGCTCTACATCGACACCGACGACGACGAGTCGAAGCGGCCCACCCTGGACGCCTTCTCGAAGCGGACCGGGATCTCCGTCACGTACACCGAGGAGATCAACGACAACGACGAGTTCTTCGGGAAGATCAGCCCCGCGCTGATGAACCACCAGCAGACCGGCCGGGACCTGATCGTCATCAGCGACTGGATGGCCGCCCGCTTCGTCCGGCTCGGCTGGGTCCAGGAGATGGACCGCGCGAAGCAGCCCAACGTCGCCAAGTACCTGGACCCGCAGCTGCGGGACCCCGCCTTCGACAAGGGGCGGCGGCACAGCGTCCCCTGGCAGTCCGGGATCACGGGCATCGCCTACAATCGCAAGAAGCTCGGCCGCGAGATCCGGTCCACGCGGGAACTGTGGGCCGACGACCTGCGCGGCCGGGTCACCCTGCTCTCCGGGCTCGACGAGTCGTTCGCGCTGCTGATGCAGGGCAACGGCGTCGACGTCACCCGATGGACGGCCGACGACTTCCACGAGATCTGCGAGCAGACGGAGCGGCGGGTCCGCTCGAAGCACATCCGCCGCTTCACCGGCAACGACTACATCAAGGACCTCGCCACCGGCGACGTGCTGGCCTGCCAGGCCTACTCCGGCGACGTCATCCAGCTCCAGGCCGACAACCCCGACATCGAGTTCGTCGTCCCCGAGGAGGGCGCCGAACTTTGGGCGGAGTCCCTGATGATCCCCAACCTCGCCCGCCACAAGCGCAACGCGGAACGCCTGGTCGACCACTACTACGACCCCGAGGTCGCCGCCGAACTCGCCACCTGGGTCAACTACGTCTGCCCGGTCCCCGCCGCCCGTGACGTCCTGGCCTCCTCGAAGGACGAGGAGACGGCCGCGCTCGCCGAGGATCCGCTGATCTTCCCCGACGACGCGATGCGCGAACGGCTCGCCATCGCACGCGACATCACGTCCGAGGAGCGGATGGACTTCGCCAAGAAGTGGAACTCCATCGTCGGCTTGTGAAGCCGTAACAGGGGTGCCGTAAAGGAGAGGTAAATGCGGGCGTACGCTGCGGACATGAGTGAGCGACACGCCCTCACACGGCGTATACGCAGGTGGCTGGTCTTCTTCATCGTCTGTCTGGTGCTGAGCGGGCTCACGGCCTTCCCGCTCGTCACCGAACTCCGCTGGGCCGAGGATCTGCTGGACGCCTCCGCCTCACCGGTCCCCGAGCACTTCCCGGGCCTGATGGAGTGGATCACCCGGGTCCGCGAAGGGCTCGACACCGTCGAACGCGACACGCCCTTCATGCTGTACGGCACCGACTGGCTGGCCTTCGCCCACCTGGTCATCGCGGTCGCCTTCTACGGCCCCTACCGCGACCCGGTTCGCAACATCTGGGTCATCGAGTTCGGCATGATCGCCTGCGCCGGAATCATTCCGCTCGCCCTGATCTGCGGCCCCATCCGCGACATCCCGTTCTGGTGGAGCGTGATCGACATGTCCTTCGGGGTCTTCGGCGTCATCCCACTGCTGATCGTCCGCCGCATGATCAAGCGCCTGGAGGCACTGGACCGGGCCGCCGCGGGGACCCCGGCACCCGTGCCGGCGAGCGCCTGACGCCCGCGGGTCCCGCGCTCTCGGTCTTCGCGAGGCCATGACCGGCTCACGCGGCGGGCGGCGGGCCGAATGCGGCCAGCACGATGCCCATCGCCGTTGCGTTCATGTCCTTCCCCTTCGCGTCCGTCGCGCCGACGCTGTAGACCAGGGTCCGGGAGAGGTCGCGGGTGGCCGCCACCGCCGTGTTGTATCCCCAGCGGCCGCCCGTCTTGCCCCACACCTGGCGGCCGCCCAGGGTGAGCACGGAGAGACCGGCGCTGAACTGCGCCGGCTTCCCGGAGCCGTAGGCGCGCACCGAGGCGTCGGGCAGCGTGAACATCTCCTCCAGCAGGGGCCCGCGCACCACTCGGCCCCCGAACAGCGCGGTAGTGAAGCGCTCCAGATCGGCGGTGGTCGAGATGATGTCCCCGGCCGCCCAGCCGTCGGTCGTCCCCCACACCGTGACATCCCGCAGCTCGACGCCCCCGCCCGGCATCGCGAAGACCTGATAGCCGCGGTTGTGCGGGCCGTGGATCCGGGGGGCGGCACCGGGGAAGTACGTGGACCGCAGGCCGAGCGGGCGCAGGATCCGGTCCGAGACCTCCCGCGCGTACGCGTGCCCGGTGACGCGCTCGATGAGCAGTCCCAGCACCGTGTAGTTGATGTTGAGGTAGTGCTGGCTCACGCCCGGCGCGAACTCCCGCTCCTTCGCCGTCGCGGAGGCCACCATGGAGCGCGGGGAATGGACGTCGAAGCGGTGCGTGTACCACTCCTCCAGGTTCTCGCCCGGCAGGTCCGCGGCGGGGATGCCGCTGATGTGGTTCAGCAACTGGCGTACGGTCACCCCGCCCTACGCGGCCGGGATCAGGTCCGGCAGGTAGTGCCGGGCGGTGCGGTCCAGGGACAGCTTCTGTTCGCCCGCCAGTTGCAGCACCGTCGCCGCCGTGAACACCTTGGTCACCGATCCCGCGCGGAAGCGGCCCGACGGAACCGCCGGCCGGCCCGAGGACAGATCGCGCAGGCCCGCACTGCCGTGCCACGACCCACCGGTGCCGCCGACC
>NZ_NEUE01000130.1 GCF_002910905.1 Streptomyces sp. SM11
GCCGCACCGGCCAGGACGAGCGCCGCCGCGCCCCCGCCGTCCACAGGTCCGGGCGGACCGAACGCCAGCACCGCCGTGGCGCCGAGGAGCGGCAGCGGCAGCAGTAGCCTGGTCCCCGTGTCGCCCAGCCGGTGCGGCAGGCCCCGGACCCCCGCCGCCCGGTCCGCCGCGATGTCCGGGAGCGTGTCGGCCAGATGCGCCGCGAACCCGAGCAGGGCCCCGGCCGCCACCGTCCACCACCGGGGCCACGGGCCGCCGGGCAGGGAGAGAGCGACGGCGGCCGGCAGGGCGCCGAACCCGGCCACGTACGGCAGCCAGGACAGGGCGGTCGCCTTGAGCCGCAGGTTGTAGAGCCAGGCGGCCGCGACCGCGGCGAGGTGCACCGTACCGGCGAGGGCCCCGCAGGCCAGCGAGAGCGGTACGCACAGGGCGAGCGCGATCGCCGCCGCCGCCCACACCGTGCCCGGCTCGACCGTGCCGTCCGCCGCGGGCTTCCCCCGGCGGCCGGCCCGGGCGTCACGCCGCGCGTCGTACGCGTCGTTGCACCAGCCCACCGAGAGCTGGCCGGTCAGCACCGCCACCGTGACCAGCGCGGAGCGGGGGCCGCCGAGACCGGAGCCGAGGGCGAGGGCGCAGGCGAGCGCGGTCACCGCGAGCGCCGGTCCCGGGTGGCACGCGAGCGCGAGCCCCACGACCCGGCCCCGTCGCCCGGCGCCGGCCGGAGTCGTTCCGGCCGGAGTTGCGTCGGTCGGAACCGCTCCGGCCGGATCCGCGCCGGCCGGGCTCACCCTGTCCGTGGCGTCCATCGGGCGATCGTAGGGGCCCGGCACACCGTCAATGCGGCGACCGGGCGGGTCCTTCGCGCCGATTCACCACTCGCTGTGGGCAGGATGGAGGCATGACGCCACCCAAGCAGGAAGCAGGATGACCCGCATCGCCGCGGTTCACGGGGCCCTGCCGCCCCACCGCCACACCCAGCGTGAGGTCACCGACATGGTGGCCCGTACCTGCCTGCCGCCCGGTGCGGACCGCCGTGTCCTGGACCGGCTCCACGAGAACGCCCGGGTCCGCACCCGCCACACCGTGCTGCCCCTGGACGCCTACCGCGGCCTCGACGGCTTCGGCGCCTCCAACGACGTGTTCATCAGCTCCGCCGTCGACCTCGGCGGCCAGGCCGTACGCGGCGCGCTGCGGGCGGCGGGGCTGCGGCCCACCGACGTGGACCTGCTGATGTTCACCTCCGTCACCGGCATCGCCGCCCCCTCCGTCGACGCCCGGCTCGTGTCCCGCCTCGGGATGCGGTCGGACGTCAAACGGCTGCCCGTCTTCGGCCTCGGCTGCGTCGCCGGTGCCGCCGGGACCGCCCGGCTGCACGACTACCTCCTCGGCCGCCCCGACGACGTGGCCGTGCTCCTGTCGGTCGAGCTCTGCTCCCTCACCTTCCAGCACCACGACCCCTCGCCCGCCAATCTGGTGGCGACCGCGCTGTTCGGCGACGGAGCCGCCGCCGTGGTCGCGCTCGGCGGCCGCCGGGCCGTCGCCGGGCCCGAGATCGTCGCCACCCGCAGCCGGATGTACCCGGACACCGAGCACGTCATGGGCTGGGACATCGGCTCCACCGGCTTCTCCGTGGTCCTCGACCCGGCGGTGCCCGACGTCGTCCGCCGCTATCTCGCGGACGACGTACGGGAGTTCCTCGACGAGCACGGCCTCAAACCGAAGGACGTCGCCCACTGGGTGTGCCACCCGGGCGGCCCCAAGGTACTGGAGACCGTCACCGAGGTCCTCGATCTGCCCGACGGCGCGCTCGACGTCACCTGGCGCTCGCTGGCCGACGTCGGCAACCTGTCCTCGTCCTCGGTCCTGCACGTCCTGCGGGACACCATCGAACAGCGCGGACCGGAGCCGGGCACCCCCGGGCTGCTGCTGGCCATGGGCCCGGGATTCTGCTGCGAACTGGTGCTGCTGCGCTGGTAGGACGGAGAGACCCGATGACCCGCCACCCGTGCCGCCGCACCCGAACCCGACCGTGAACGGGAGCCCCGTATGACCTGGTACACCCTCCTGGTGCTGGCCGTCGCGGCCGAGCGCCTCGCCGAACTCGTCGCGGCCCGCCGCAACACCCGCTGGAGCCTCTCCCGGGGCGGCACCGAATCGGGCCGCGGGCACTATCCGGCGATGGTCGCCCTGCACACCGCGCTCCTGGTGGGCGCTCTGGCGGAGGTCCGGCTCGCCGAACGTCCCTTCCTGCCCGTCCTCGGCTGGACGATGGTCGCCGTGGTCGTGGCCGCGCAAGCGCTGCGCTGGTGGTGCATCCGCGCGCTCGGCCCCCGCTGGAACACCCGCGTCATCGTCGTCCCGGGCCTGCCCCGCGTCACCGGCGGCCCCTACCGGTGGACGCGTCACCCCAACTACGTCGCCGTCGCCGCCGAAGGCCTCGCGCTGCCCCTGGTCCACGGGGCGTGGGCGACCGCCCTCGTGTTCACCGTTCTCAACGCCGCGCTCATGGCCGTGCGGATCAGGTGCGAGGACCGGGCGCTGGCCCGGCTCCCGGCCATGGACGCACCCGCGTGATCGACGTCCTGATCGCCGGCGGCGGACCGGCCGGACTGGCCGCCGCGATCCGGGCCGCGTCGGCGGGCCTGGAGGCGGTGGTCGTGGAACCGCGCACCGCCCCCGTCGACAAGGCGTGCGGCGAGGGCATCATGCCCGGCGGCGTCGCGGCCCTGCGCGGCCTCGGCGTCCGGGTCACCGGCCACGAACTGCGCGGCATCCGCTACACCGACGGCCGACGCAGCGCGGAGGCGGCCTTCCGGGGCGGTCCCGGCGCGGGCGTGCGCCGCACCGAACTCCACACCGCCCTGCACGAGCGGGCCGCCGCCCTCGGCGTACGCGTCGTCGCAGCAAAGGTGGGGGAGATCCGCCAGGACGAGCGCACCGTCACCGCCGCCGGACTCACCGCGCGCTGGCTCATCGCCGCCGACGGACTCCACTCGCCGCTGCGCCGCGCCCTGGGCCTCGACCGACCCGTCCCCGGGCCCGGCCGCTACGGTCTGCGCCGCCACTACACGCTCGCCCCGTGGACGGACCACGTCGAGGTGCACTGGTCCCGGCACGGCGAGGCGTACGTGACCCCGGTCGGCGAGCAGTTGGTGGGAGTGGCCGTCCTGAGCCGCGACCGCCGCCCCTACGACCAGCACCTGGCCGCCTTCCCTGTCCTCGCGGCCCGGCTCGCGGGCAGCCCCGGGGCCACCCCCGTACGCGGGGCCGGTCCGCTGCGTCAGCGGGCACTGGGCCGGCGGGCCGGGCGCGTCCTGCTGGTCGGCGACGCCGCGGGCTACGTGGACGCCCTGACCGGGGAGGGCATCGCCCTCGCGGTGGCCACCGCGAAGGCCGCTGTCGACTGCCTGACCGCCGGCCGGCCCGAGGACTACCCACGCCGGTGGGCGCGGGTCACGCGACGCTACCGCCTGCTCACCGCGGCCCTGCTGGGAGCCGCCGGCCGCCCGTCCTCGGGGCGGCTGATCGTCGCCGCGGCCCACCGGGCGCCCGTCGTCTTCCGTACCGCGGTCCACGCGCTCCAGTGAAGCGAAGGGCCCGCGCGGGCCACCGGCGGCTCGATTGGCGAGGCTCCGGGTTCCGGCATAACGTCGGTCGGGTGAACGCCCGCGTTCACCCGACCGACGCAGAGACCGGCCGCTCCCACTGCCCTCGGCACGAGAGACGAACCGCACTATGACGGGCTCCCACGCGACCCCCGCGGAAACGGCGAAGACGCCTGACCGGCACCGGAGCGGACCGGCGCTGCTGATCATCGCCTCCTGCCAGCTGATGGTGGTGCTCGACATCACCATCGTCAACATCGCGCTTCCGCACATGCAGAAGGACCTGGGGTTCTCCACCGAGAACCTCTCCTGGGTGGTCAACGCGTACACGCTGACCTTCGGCGGACTGCTGCTGCTCGGCGGGCGTCTCGGCGACATCCTCGGCCGCCGCCGGGTCTTCATCTTCGGCGTGCTCCTCTTCGTCTTCGCGTCGCTGCTCGGCGGACTGTCCCAGGAGGGCTGGCAGTTGCTGGCCGCCCGCTCCCTCCAGGGTGTCGGCGGCGCGATCGCCTCGCCCACCGCCCTGTCGCTGATCACCACCACCTTCCGCGAGGGCCCCGAACGCAACCACGCGTTCGGGGTGTTCGCCGCCGTCTCGGCGGGCGGCAGCGCCATCGGCCTGCTGGCCGGCGGGCTGCTGGTGGAGTGGCTCGACTGGCGCTGGGTGCTGTTCGTCAACATCCCCATCGGTCTGCTGATCGCCGTCGCGACCCCCCGGTACATCCGCGAGTCCGAACGCCGTCCGGGCCACTTCGACATCGCCGGCGCCCTGACGTCGACGGTCGGCATGGTGCTGCTCGTCTACGGCTTCATCCGCGCCTCCGAGGACGGCTGGACCGACCCGCTCACCCTCGGCTCGTTCGCGGCCGCCGTCGTGCTCCTCACGGTGTTCATCACGGTCGAACGCGGTTCGAAACAGCCCATCACACCGCTGCGGATGTTCCGCGACCGCAACCGCGCCGGAACCTACGCGATGATGCTCAGCCTCGCCGCGGCGATGTTCGGGATGTTCTTCTTCCTGACCCTCTTCGTGCAGAACGTCCTCGACTTCAGCCCGTTGCGGGCCGGACTCGCCTTCCTGCCGGTGAGCGCCGTCATCGCGGTCGGCGCGGGCCTGGCCTCCCAGCTGCTGCCCAGGTGGGGGCCCAAACCCTTCATGGTGGTGGGCGCGCTCTTGGCCGCCGTGGGGCTCGGCTGGCTGACGCTGACCGATGTCCACAGCTCCTACCTCGGCTCCGTCCTCGGCCCGATGCTCGTGTTCGGCTTCGGCATGGGCATGCAGTTCGTCTCGCTGACCCTGATGGCGGTGTCCGGCGTCGCCCCGAAGGAGGCGGGAGCCGCGTCCGGCATCCTCAACGCCACCCAGCAGGTCGGCGGGTCCCTGGGGCTGTCGATCCTGGTCACGACGTTCGGCACGGCCAGCCGCGACGAGGCGACCGACCAGGTGCCGAGATTCCTCCAGGAGGGCACCCCCGCCCAGCTACTGGAGTTCCGCAGGACCGGCGAGCTGCCACCGCCGTGGGGCGACGAGGTCCTCGCCTCGGGCGTCTCCAGCGCCTTCGTCGTCGCGGCCTGCTTCGCCGTGTTCGCCGCACTGGTCGCCCTGTTCATCATCCAGGTCCGGCCCGCCGACCTGGCCCGCCTCCAGGGCGGCGCGACGCCGCTCACCGGGGAAGCGGCCGCGACGGGGACGGGCGACGGCGGAGCGGACGAGACACCGCCCGACCAGCACACACCACGGCCCGACCCGGACGAGACACGCTCCGGCCCGGACACCGACCGACCCGCGAAAGAGCACTGACCCATGGACTGGACCCTCGAAGTGATCGTGCTTCCCGTGACCGACATCGACCGGGCCCGGGACTTCTACCGGGACAAGGTCGGCTTCCACGTCGACATCGACGCCGAGGTGATGCCGGGCGCCCGCGTCGTCCAGCTGACGCCGCCCGGATCCGGCTGCTCGATCGCCCTCACCGACGGACTGCCCAACCCGACCGGGACCCCGCAGCCGGGCACGTACCACGGCCTCCAGCTCTGCGTCACCGACATCGCCGCCGCGCACGCCGAACTCGTCGGCCGGGGCGTCGAGGTCTCCGAGCCGCAGCGGTACGCCCCCGACGACGGGGCGGCCTTCCTGTACTTCACCGATCCGGACGGCAACGGCTGGGCGGTGCAGGAGTACCGCCGCCGGGAGACCGAACCCCTGCACAAGGTCCTCGCCGACCTGGCTGCGAGCGACGCGGGGGACACGGTGGGGTGAACCGGATGCGGAGGTGGATCGTGCCGCGCCCGGTCCACCAGAATGCTCCCCGTATCGAGTGCAGAGATCCATCAGCGCAAGGGAGCGGCATCCAATGGCCGGCAACGCAGACATGGTGGCCTTCGTCCGGGCGCGGCTCGCCGACGAGGAACACGTCGCACTGGCAGCCGGCGGGGACCGATGGCGGTGCCCGGCCGACGTGCCGGGCGAGGTCCACGACCGCACCGGCGGGGTGGCGTTCACGGTGCGGGGCCGGGGCTTCGACCAGCACATCGCCCTCCAGAGCCCCGCGCGGACCCTGGAGCGCATCGAGACGAACCGCGTCATGGTCGGCGAGTACGTCGAGGTGGCCGACCTGGACACCGACCGCCCGGCCGAGGACTTCCGCTCCGGCCGGGCGGTGGGCCTGGGCTTCGCCGTCCGGCAACTCGCCGCCGAGTACGCGGGCCACCCCGACTACCAGGCGCGCTGGCTGCCCCGGTTCATCCAGTAGCACCTGGCGGACCCGGACCTCTCCCATCTCCACGGAATCCTGCAAGTGCCGGTGCAGCGGTTCCAGTTGATCGATAGCATCTCCCCAACGGCCTACCCGGGGGAGCTGCGAGCGTGCCCGACGTCTGGGAGAACACCCGATCACGGTGGGAGAGCGTCCGGCACGCGGTGGACGGCGGTGGCCCGGGGGCCGGGCCGGGCGTGGCCACCCTGAACGGACGGCTCGGCCTCTCGGTCAACCCCGTCGCCGTCACCGGTGAGGCGGGGGCGGGCAAGACCGTTCTGTACGACGCGCTGACGCAGTCGATCCGCACGGGCGACAGCGACAGCTCCCGCAGCCCCGACATCGAGAAGCACGCCACGGTCCTGCGCTCCGGCAACCGTCGCACCCGGGCCGCCGTCACCGTCATCCCGGGGCAGCTGTCCACCCAGCGCCAACGGGCCCTGCACGACACGATGCGGGGCGAGGCCTCCCCGCACGGCATCGTCCACGTCGTCTGCTGGGGGCACAACAGGATCTGGCAGCGCGCCTCCCAGCGCGACGTCCAGGAGGCGCTCGCCGCCGACGGCGCCGTCGACCGGGAAGCCGTACGGAACTGGCACCGCCGCAAGGAGGTGGCCGACTTCCGTCTCCTGGTCGACGCGATCATCGACGGGCAGCTGGCCAAGCGGCTGCGCTGGCTGATCGTCGCGGTGTCCAAGAGCGATCTGTACTGGGACCGGCTCGACGAGGCGCGCGACCACTACATCCCCGGGCGGGCCCGCCGTGAGTCCCCGTTCGCCGCCCTCATGCGGGACCTGGAGAACGAGACGTCGCTGCGCCTGTCCGTCCTTCCGATGGCCTCCCGGCTCATCCGCCACCAGTTCCTTCCGGGGCTGCCCGCGCAGACCTCCCAGCTGGACGACGCGCAGATCGGCGCGCTGCGCACCCACTTCGGCCAGGAACTCCAGTCGTTCATCACGCAGCGGAACGGGGACTGACATGGCCGCGATCGACGGAGCGGCATTCCTGCGGACGCTGGCGGCCGCGGAACGGCGACTGGCGGGCGTCCGGGCCCTGAGCGCCCGGCAGCGCCGGGTCCGCCGGCCCCGGATCGCCTCGGCCTCCCTCGCGGTGCTGATCCCGGCGGTGCTGGCACTCGCCGCCGCCACGGGTGACGGCCCGGGGGGCGTGCTCGTCGTGGTCGGCCTGACCGTGGCGGCGCTCTCGCTCGCGGCGTGCGTCGCCCTTCTGCTGAGGATCGAACGGCCGCTGAACCGGCGGTTCGCGGAGGAGGAACACACCATGATCGAAGAGGTGAACCGGATGCGGGAGCTGTTCACCCATGTCGCCGAGCGGGACCGGTGGGAGGAACGGCTGAAGCGGTCGGTCCGTGAACGCCTCTCCCGCTTCCCCGTGGAAAGAGGGTCGTTCCGGTGATCCGGCGCCTGACCGTCCTCTTCGGCCTGGTGGCCTTCCCCGCCGCCCTGTTGACTTCGGCCGGATACGTACTGGCCACCAGGGAACCGGGGCCGTACCAGAGGGCGTTCGAGGACCAGTGGGACGCCATCGCGGCCGGGTTCGCCATCACCGCGTGCGGGGCGCTGGCCGTGGCCCACGGGTTCCGGCTGTGCTTCAGCGTGCTCGGCGGCTTCCAGCCCGACAACGTACGGCGGGGCACGCTGGCCCTGCTCGCCGGACTGCTCGTCTGCGGAGTGGGTCTGCTGCTGCTCTGGCGGCTGCTGGCGCCCTGAGGGGTGCCCGGCGCGCCGGGCCCATGTGCGGATGGCCGTCGACCGGCGTCACCGGCCCCGGCCGCAGCGGGCCGCGTCCTACGCCCGGCTGCCCCTCCGGCTGCCGCTGGTCCTGTGGGCGCGCGGTGTAGTTCGGTGCGCCGACGGCCCCTGAACGGACGGTAGTCGGTGTGGCATGAGCCGGTGACCGCGAAGGTGATCCACAGCAAAATGGCGTTGCTCTCTGGTGAGGAGTGATCCCGCCGTGTAGCGTCGCCGGAAGATGTCGTGGTTCGCAGTACCTGCCCGCGCCTGGCGCGGGCGTTTTGCTGTGCAGTGCCTGAGAACCAGGGCGATCACCTCCGGGTCCGCGCGGTGCGGATCCGTTTACTGCTGAGAGGTACGGGCATGGCCAGCGGAACCGTCAAGTGGTTCAACTCTGAAAAGGGCTTCGGCTTCATCGCGCAGGACGGCGGCGGTCCCGACGTCTTCGCGCACTACTCCAACATCAACTCCTCCGGCTTCCGTGAGCTCCAGGAAGGCCAGGCGGTGACCTTCGACATCACTCAGGGTCAGAAGGGCCCGCAGGCGGAGAACATCACCACCGCCTGATCCGGGTTGACCGACCCCGGAGCCCCGGAGCGCATCGCGGACGCTGTTGGTTTGTTTGGGGCTCTGCGTGACGTCGGCCTTCAAGACCCGGTTGTGGTCTTGAAGGCCGACGTTGTCGTATGGGGTGGGTGGGGATGTTGATGCAGCCGAAGGGGTCGGGGGAGACCCCGGCGGAGACGGTGCGGGTGGCGCGGGCCGCGTTCCCGAAGGGGAGCCTGGCGATCCGGCTGCGGGACGGGCTGGGGCCGCTGTTCACGGACGAGGAGTTCGCGGACCTCTTCCCTGTCCGGGGCCGGCCTGCCTGGTCCCCGGCCGGGCTGGCGCTGGTATTGGTGCTCCAGTTCGTGGAGGGGCTGACCGACCGGCAGGCCGCATAGGCGGTGCGGGCCAGGATCGACTTCAAATACGCCCTCGGCCTTGCACTGGATGACCCGGGATTCGACTTCTCGGTGCTGTCGGAGTTCAGGGACCGGCTGGTGGAGGCGGATGCCGGGCGGCGGGTGCTGGACGGCATCTTGATCGCGGCCCGGGAGAAGGGCCTGCTCAAGACGGCGGGCCGGGCCCGCACCGACGCCACGCACGTGCTGTCGGCCGCCCGTGAGCTGTCCTGGCTGGAGATGGTCGCCGAAACCCTGCGCTCGGCGCTCAACGCGCTCGCCCAGGCCGCCCCGGGCTGGCTGTCGGACATCGCGGAGCCGGACTGGTTCAAGCACTACGCCACCCGCGCGGAGGACTCCCGGTTCCCCAAGGCCCGGACCAGACGCGACGAGGTGGGAGCGCGGATCGGCCGTGACGGGACGCGTCTGCTGGAAGCGGTCTTCGCAGCGGACGCACCGGCCGGTCTCGGTGTCCTGGCGGAGGTGGAGACCTTGCGGCAGATGTGGGTCCAGCACTTCCACCGGGTGGAGGGCGAGGTGAGGCGGCGGGACCCAAAAGACCGGACGCCGGGCGCGTTGCGCCTGGTCACCCTCTATGACACCGAAGCCCGTGGCAGCGTCAAGCGGGACACTCTATGGGACGGATACAAGGTCCACCTCACCGAGACCTGCGAGCCGCAGACGCCGAACCTGATCACGAACGTGGCCACCACCCTCGCCACCGTCCACGACAGCGTGACCATCCCCGAGATCCATGATGCGCTGGCCGGGCGGGACTGCCTGCCCGGTGAGCACTGGGTCGACGCCGGATACCCCACCGCCGGCCAGGTCGTCACCGCCCGCAGGGACCACGGCGTCGTCCTGCATGGTCCGATGGCTGCCAGCACCGACGCGTCGGCCGACGGGCCCTTCGGGCAGGACGCCTTCACCATCGACTGGGACCGCGAACAGGTGACCTGCCCGAACGGTGTCGTCAGTACGCAGTGGGCCGAGCGGCGTTCCCAGCAGAGCCTGCCCGTCATCCGGGTCCGCTTCAGCCCGGCCGACTGCCGCCCCTGCCCTCACCTGCGCGACTGCGTCAACTCACCCTCGCCGCGACGCCGCGAGCTCAACCTCCGGCAGGGCCGCGACGAACACGAAACCGTCCGCACGGCCCGAGCCGAGCAGCGAACCGAGGCTTGGAAGGAGCGGTACAAGATCCGTGCCGGTGTCGAGGGCACCATCTCCCAGGCCGTCGGACGCTGCGGTCTGCGCAGATCCCGCTACCGAGGCCTCGCGAAGACCAGCCTCCA
>NZ_NEUE01000131.1 GCF_002910905.1 Streptomyces sp. SM11
GCCGGCCGCTCCCGCACCAGCCGCAGGAAAGCGGGCGCCACACTCTCCGGCGACGGCCGAGGCTCGTCCGCCTCCTCCGGGACCGCCGCGGCGTACAGGTCCGTCGCCATGTCACCCGGGTCGACGGCCCACACCCGCAGCCCTGGCTCCTCCTCGCCCAGCACCGCCGCCAACTGGTCCAGCGCCGCCTTCGACGCCCCGTAGCCGCCCCACGTCGGGTACGGCTCCGCCGCCGCGTCCGAGCTGATCACCACCACCGCCCCCGCGGCCGAGGCCCGCAACGACGGCAACGCCTCCTGTACGAGACCGAGCGCCGCCACCACATTCGCCTCCAGCGCCCGGCGCAGCCCCTCCAACGGCAGCGCGTCCAGCCGGACCAGCGGCTCCGCGCCCAGCACGCTCGCGTTGCTCACCAACAGGTCGAGACCGCCCAGCGACCCGGCGGCCGCCATCAGCTCCGCCCGGTGTGCCGCGTCCGTGACGTCCCCCGGCACCGCCACCACCCGCGTCCCGTACCGCCCGCGCAGCTTCCGCGCGGTGTCCTCCAGCACCCCGGCGGTCCGTGCGTCCAGCACCAGGTCCCACCCCTGCCCGGCCAGCGCCCCCGCCAGCGCGCGCCCCAGCCCCTTCGAACCACCCGTGATCATCGCGACCGGCATGACGACCGCCCCTTCGTACCCTCGACGTCCACCGGGAGACCCCGGTGCGCCCAACGTAGGAAGCCCGCCCCGCCCCGCACCGCGCCTCGCCCGGGAGCCGCACTCCTACCCGGCACTTCGGCGTAGGTCCCGAGCGGTCCTACGACCTCCGGCCGAGGGCCCCGCCGCCCTGACCTAGGCCCCAGCCCGCCCACCACCGACCCCGGCCCGATACGACCGCACGGTTCCCGCCGGTACGGTGATCCCATGAGTCATCGCCCACCGTCGGGCCTCGCCGCGGTAAGTGCCGCGCTGCTCGCCATGAGCCGGCACCTCGAAGTGGGCGACGTCCTCAAGACGATCGTCGCCTCCGCCCGCGAGCTGCTCGACGCCCAGTACGCGGCCCTCGGCGTCCCGGACGACCACGGCGGCTTCGCCCAGTTCGTGGTCGACGGGGTCAGCGACGAACAGTGGAAGGCCATCGGGCCGCTGCCCCGCCAGCACGGCATCCTCGCCGCGATGCTGCACCAGGCGAAGCCCGAACGCCTCGCCGACGTCCGCGAGGACCCCCGCTTCGGGGGCTGGCCCGACGCCCACCCCGACATGTCCGACTTCCTCGGCCTGCCCATCACGGACGGCGACGAGATCATCGGAGCGCTGTTCCTCGCCAACAAGATGTGCCCCAAGCCCGAGGGCGGCTGCGGCTTCACCGCCGAGGACGAGGAACTGCTCCAGATCCTCGCCCAGCACGCCGCCATCGCGCTCACCAACGCCCGCCTCTACGAGCGCAGCCGCGAGCTGACCATCGCCGAGGAACGCTCCCGCCTGGCCCACGAGCTGCACGACGCGGTCAGCCAGAAGCTGTTCTCGCTCCGCCTCACGGCCCAGGCCGCCGCCGCTCTCGTCGACCGCGACCCCGCCCGGGCCAAGGGCGAACTCCAGCAGGTGGCCGTCCTCGCCGCCGAGGCGGTCGACGAACTGCGGGCCGCCGTCGTGGAACTGCGCCCCGCGGCACTCGACGAGGACGGGCTCATCGCCACCCTCCGCACCCAGATCCAGGTCCTGGACAGGGCGCACACCGCCGAGGTCGCCTTCGAGAGCCGCGGAGTGCGCGCGCTGCCCGCCGGCCAGGAGGAAGCACTGCTCCGGGTCGCCCAGGAGGCCCTCCATAACGCCCTGCGCCACTCCGGCGCGGAGCGCGTGAGCGTCACCCTGGCCCGGCGCGGCACCGCCACCGTCCTGCGCGTCACCGACGACGGGGGCGGGTTCGACCCCACCGCCGTGCGACGGGCGGGCCGCCACCTCGGCCTCGTCTCCATGCGCCACCGGGCGAGCAGTGTCGGCGGCCGGCTCACCGTTGCCTCGGAGCCCGGCAAGGGCGCCACGATCGAGATGGAGGTCCCCGGTGGCTGACAAGAACATCAGGGTGCTGCTGGTCGACGACCATCAGGTGGTCCGCCGCGGACTGCGTACGTTCCTGGAGGTCCAGGAGGACATAGAGGTCGTCGGTGAGGCGTCCGACGGCGCGGAGGGCGTGGCCCGGACCGAGGAGCTCCGCCCCGACGTCGTGCTGATGGACATCAAGATGCCCGGCACCGACGGCATCGAGGCCCTGCGCCGCTTGCGGGAGCTCGACAACCCCGCGAAGGTCCTCATCGTCACCAGCTTCACCGAACAGCGCACGGTGGTCCCCGCACTGCGCGCCGGAGCCTCCGGCTACGTATACAAGGACGTCGACCCGGACGCCCTGGCCGGCGCGATCCGCTCGGTGCACGCCGGTCACGTCCTGCTCCAGCCTGAGGTCGCGGGCGCGCTGCTGGCCCAGGACGACGCGGGCACCGGCACGGGCCGGGGGAGCACGCTCACCGAGCGGGAACGCGAAGTCCTCGGCCTCATCGCGGACGGTCGTTCCAACCGCGAGATCGCCCGTGCGCTCGTCCTCTCCGAGAAGACGGTCAAGACCCATGTGTCGAACATCCTGATGAAACTCGACCTGTCCGACCGTACGCAGGCCGCGCTCTGGGCGGTACGTCACGGAGCGGCGGGCTGACGTCGGCAGCGCCGCGGGTTCCCGCCCGGACCGAGATTCATACTGTCGGGTGTATGTCACCCGAACGGCGTATCCTTCCGGACCGCACGGCGTTCTTCAGGGCGTGCTGCGGCGGCTCGCCGCAGCCTCTCTAGGAGGATCCTGAAGTGAAGAACCTGAAGAAGGCCGCCGCCGTCACCATGATCGCGGGCGGGCTCATCGCCGCCGGTGCCGGCGGAGCCTCCGCCACCGGCCACAGCGGTGCCGGCGCCGAGGGCCTGGCCGCCCACTCCCCGGGGGTCGCCAGCGGCAACCTCGTGCAGGTTCCCGTCGCCGTCCCGGTGAACGTGGTCGGCAACACGGTCAACGTGGTGGGCCTGCTCAACCCGGCCTTCGGCAACCTCGGCCTCAACCACTGACCCAAGCCCTCCCGAAAGCCGGATGCCCTCCCACACCCCAAGGACCCGTCCGGCTTTCGCCGTACCCACCCCCATCCCACCCGGCGCACCACCCCAGCCCGTCCGGCGCTTGAGGACGAAAGGCCCGCGGGCCTACCGCCGAACCTCCCCGCCCTCCACATACGCGTTGTACGCCGCCACCAGCGCCCGCCGAGCCACCCGCTCCACAGGCCGCAACGCCTCCCCCCGCGCCGCGATCTCCGACGCGCTCACCGCACCGCCGTGCCCGTTCTCGTACGCCACCGAGACCAGCAGGCCCACCCGCTGCGCCATCTCCAGCACCCGCACCGCCCGCGGCGGATACCCGGGCGCCAGCACCTCGCGCCCCCGACTCCGCTCCGCCCGCGCCCGGTACACGTCCACCGCCGCCTCCGCCACCGGTCCGGAACCGGCCACGTCCAGCCGCGACAGCACCGCCGTCGCATCCCGCAACGCCTCCGCCAGCTCGCGCTCCGCCTCGCCCAGCGACGGCACGTCCGCGGGCGGCGCCTCCCGTACCGGCAGTACCCGCCACACCACCTCGACGTGCAGATTCCCCTCCGGCCCCACTTCGCTCACCTCGGGCACCAGCCCGTACGGCACCCCGTACGCGACCACCGCCTCCTCCGCCTCCAGCGCCCGTGCGTTGAAATCGGGCGGACCGCTCAGCCCCAGCGGATGCCCCGGCGCCGGCAGCGCGACCCGGAACCCGGTCGCTCCGAGACTCCTCAGCCGGCCGAGCGCCAGCGTGAGCCCGACCGGCCCCGCCTCACCCGGCAGTCCATCGACGCGGTGCACCGCGTCCTGTCCGACAATCGCGAGGGCCGCCTCGTCCGGCGAGACGAGTCCCGCCAGAAGCGCGTTTCCCCAAGCGGCCAACAACCCTGAGCGTGGTTCGACAAGCATGCCGACAGCCTAGGCAACGGCCGGGGAACGGCCCTCACGCCTGAAGCACTCGCGCGGTGGCGTAGGTTTTCCCTTGGGAGCCGTGCCCACCGGCACGCGACGATCGACGAGACTGCATGGGGAGACAACGCGCCATGAGCGATGTACTGGAGCTGGTGGACGTATCCGTGGTCCGCGACGGACGCGCTCTGGTGGACGATGTCTCCTGGTCGGTCAAGGAGGGGGAGCGCTGGGTCATCCTGGGCCCCAACGGCGCCGGCAAGACGACGCTCCTCAACCTCGCGTCCAGCTATCTCTTCCCGAGCAGGGGAACGGCCACGGTCCTCGGCGAACAGCTCGGCGGCGTCGGCACCGACGTCTTCGAGCTCCGCCCCCGGATCGGCATGGCGGGCGTGGCGATGGCCGACAAGCTGCCCAAGCGCCAGACCGTGCTGCAGACGGTCCTCACCGCCGCGTACGGCATGACCGCCACCTGGCACGAGAACTACGAAGCCGTCGACGAGGAGCGGGCCCGCGCCTTCCTCGACCGCCTTGGTATGACCGAGTACCTGGACCGCAAGTTCGGCACGCTCTCCGAAGGAGAGCGCAAGCGCACGCTCATCGCCCGCGCTATGATGACCGACCCCGAACTGCTGCTCCTGGACGAGCCCGCCGCCGGACTCGACCTCGGCGGACGCGAGGACCTCGTCCGTCGCCTCGGCCGCCTCGCCCGCGACCCGTTCGCCCCTTCCATGATCATGGTCACCCACCACGTCGAGGAGATCGCGCCCGGGTTCACCCACGTCCTGATGATCCGACAGGGCAAGATCCTCGCAGCCGGCCCCATGGAGACCGAGCTCAGCTCGCGCAACCTCTCCCTCTGCTTCGGTCTGCCGCTCATCGTCGAGCACACCGGCGACCGCTACACCGCGCACGGCCTGCCGCTGTCCTGACGGCCCCGCCCCGCCCCAACCCGGGACCGACCGGGCGCCGCAGCGGCCTGTCGCACGCGATCGACAGGCGATCCAACGCAGTTGGCCACCCGTGCGCCCTGTCGGTGACGCACCGACAGTCCTACGATGACCATGTGGACATCGACGCATGGGTGTGGTGGCTGATCGGCGCGGTGGGACTGGGCATCCCCCTCGTCCTGACCGCGATGCCCGAATTCGGAATGTTCGCCGTCGGGGCGGTGGCCGCATCGGCCGTCGCCGCCCTCGGCGGCGGAATCGTCGCCCAGGTGTTGGTCTTCGTCGTGGTCTCGGTCGCACTGATCGCCGTGGTGCGCCCGATCGCCGCCAGACACCGGGCCGGACAGACCGGACACGCCAGCGGCATCGACGCCCTGAAAGGCCGTCAGGCAGTCGTTCTGGAACGGGTGTCGGCCTCCGGCGGCCGCATCAAGCTCGCCGGCGAGATCTGGTCGGCCCGCTCCCTCGACGCCGACCAGGTCTTCGAACCCGGCAGCCAGGTCGATGTCGTGGACATCGACGGAGCGACGGCCGTCGTCATGTGACCGAAGCGTGCACGAGGCGGGCCGCGGTCTGCCAGACTCGAAGTCGATCATGCCGATCATCATGAGAACCCGGTCCGGCCCACAACTAGCCGACCACCGGCCGAACATGAGGACCGGCCCCGATCACCGCGATCCACCGGCCAACCGAAGGACACGAGAGACACGATGCAACCGATCATCATCGTTCTGATCATCCTGGTGGTGCTCGTCTTCATCGCCCTGATCAAGACGATTCAGGTCATCCCGCAGGCCAGCGCCGCCATCGTGGAGCGGTTCGGCCGCTACACCCGCACCCTGAACGCGGGCCTCAACATCGTCGTCCCGTTCATCGACTCGATCCGCAACCGGATCGACCTCCGTGAACAGGTGGTGCCCTTCCCGCCGCAGCCGGTGATCACCCAGGACAACCTCGTCGTCAACATCGACACCGTCATCTACTACCAGGTGACCGACGCCCGCGCCGCGACCTACGAAGTCGCCAGCTACATCCAGGCGATCGAGCAGCTCACCGTCACCACGCTCCGCAACATCATCGGCGGCATGGACCTGGAGCGGACCCTCACCTCCCGTGAGGAGATCAACGCGGCCCTGCGCGGAGTCCTCGACGAAGCGACCGGCAAATGGGGCATCCGCGTCAACCGCGTCGAGCTCAAGGCGATCGAGCCGCCGACCTCCATCCAGGACTCGATGGAGAAGCAGATGCGCGCCGACCGCGACAAGCGCGCCGCGATCCTCACCGCCGAGGGCATCCGGCAGTCCCAGATCCTCACCGCCGAGGGCGAGAAGCAGTCCGCGATCCTGCGTGCCGAGGGTGAGGCCAAGGCCGCCGCCCTGCGCGCCGAAGGCGAAGCCCAGGCCGTCCGCACGGTCTTCGAGGCCATCCACGCCGGAGACCCGGACCAGAAGCTCCTCTCGTACCAGTACCTCCAGATGCTCCCGAAGATCGCCGAGGGCGACGCCAACAAGCTCTGGATCGTGCCCAGCGAGATCGGCGACGCACTCAAGGGTCTCAGCGGAGCCTTCGGGAACCTCGGCGGCGGCATGCCCGGCTTCAACACCGGCGGGAACGGCGGAAACGGCCACGGGGGCATTCCCGCCCCGGCGGTGGAACGACGCGAGGAACCCCCGGTCTCCTGACCCGGAAGCCTCTTCGTGCATGATCAGTGAGGCCCCTCGACCTTCATGGCGGGGAGGCGTCACTGACCACCGAAGGAGATGGCTTTGTCCATCTGGGAAATACTCGCCGTCTTCGCGGCCGGCGTCGGAGCGGGCACGATCAACACGATCGTCGGCTCGGGCACCCTGATCACCTTCCCCGTCCTGCTCGCCACCGGCCTCCCCCCGGTCACCGCGACCGTGTCCAACGCGCTGGGCCTCATCCCCGGCTCCATCAGCGGGGCCATCGGCTACCGCAAGGAACTCGCCGGACAGCGCCGCCGGATCCTCAAGCTGAGTGTCGGCGCCGCGATCGGCGGCCTCTCCGGGGCGACCCTGCTGCTCGCCCTGCCCTCCACCGCCTTCGAGACGATCGTCCCGGTCCTGGTCGCCCTGGCGCTCGTCCTGGTGATCCTGCAACCACGCATCAGCAAAGCCGTCCAGCGCCGCCGCGAACACACCGGCGCCCCGCCCCGCGCCGACGGTGGCCCGCTCCTCTTCACCGGCTTGATGCTCGCCAGTGTCTACGGCGGCTACTTCACCGCTGCCCAGGGGATCATCTACCTCTCCGTGATGGGCATGCTGCTCGACGACACGATGCAGCGCCTCAACGCCGTCAAGAACGTCCTGGCCGCCGTGGTCAACACCGTCGCAGCCCTGTTCTTCCTCTTCGTCGCCCACTTCGACTGGACGGCCGTCGTCCTCATCGCGATCGGCTCGGCCATCGGCGGCCAGATCGGCGCCAAGGTCGGCCGCCGCCTGAGCCCCACCGTCCTGCGCGCCCTCATCGTGGCCGTGGGCTCGGTGGCCATCGTCCAGCTGCTGCTCCGCTGACACACGTGGGCCCGCCCCTTCACAGGGACGGGCCCACGGATACATCACCAGCCGTACGCCAACTACGCCACGGCTCCAAGCACCCCCTAGGCGGCAGCCGCCCGGTCCTGCCACCCGGGCAGCGCCGAGCGGTCGCCGGCCCCCATCGCCAGCAGCATCGCCTCGGCGGGGGAGGGGACGAACGGCTGCTTCAGCAGCGGCATCCCCGCCTGCTCCGGCGTCCGGGCGGCCTTGCGGTGGTTGTCCTCGGCGCAGGAGGCCACCGTGTTCAGCCAGGTGTGCTGCCCGCCCTGGGCACGCGGCACCACGTGGTCGACGGTGGACGCCCGCCGCCCGCAGTACGCGCACCGGTGCTGGTCCCGTATCAGCACACCCCTTCTGGACCACGGCGCCTGTCTTCGGAACGGCACCCGTACGTACCGGCAGAGCCTGATCACCCGGGGTGCCGGAATGTCCACGGCGGCACCACGCATACGGAGCTCGGGATGCGACTGCTCGACGACGGCCTTGTCCGTCAGGATCAGGACCACCGCACGGTTCAGCGTCACTGTCGACAGCGGCTCGAAGCTCGCGTTGAGAACCAGCGTGTCACGCATCCTGCCCACCTCCCGTGTGCCGCCCGCCCCCTGGCAGGCCCGGATCAACTCTGGCTGGGCAGGCCGCGATGGACAACGCAATAAAAAATGCCCTGCTCTGATCTCTCCAGGACCAGAGCAGGGCAAACAGCAAACGAACTAATCGCCGACGGGAGCTTCGTACTCGCCGATCAGCCGAGCACGCCCGAGCGTGTGGAACCGGAGATTGAATCCGGCCACCGCCGGAGACACATCGCTGTCGATCCCGAGCTTCTCGGTGTCCACCGCGTACACGGTGAACACATAGCGGTGGTTCTCCCCGGGCGGCGGCGCCGCGCCCCCGAAGTCCTTCGAACCGTAGTCGTTGCGAGCCTGGACGGCCCCTGCGGGCAACCCTTCGAACGTCCCGCTGCCCGCCCCGGCCGGCAGCTCGGTCACCGAGGCCAGGACATCGAAGAGCACCCAGTGCCAGAACCCGCTGCCCGTCGGGGCGTCCGGGTCGAAACACGTCACGGCGAAGCTCTTGGTCCCCTCGGGGAAACCGTCCCACCGCAGCTGCGGCGAAGTGTTCCCGCCCGCAAGCACCTGGGCATCGCCCAGCAAGGCCCCCGGCGCGAGGTCGTCGCTCACCACGGTGAACGCCGGTACCTCCGGATGGAAGTCGTGCGGCAGCGGGGCCCTCTTCGGCTCGGTCACGTCTCGCACCTCTCCTGATCGGATTCGTCTGCCTTCTTCCCCGACCTTAGGGGGCGTACCGCCCGCTAGAGCCAGTTGCGCTGTCCGCCTACCTGGGCGAGCCACTGGTTGAGGTACGCCGCCCAGTCGGTCTGCTGGTAGTCGTGCAGCCCCACCTGGAACGCGCGGTAGGAGTCGCTGCCCTCACTGAACAGACCCGGCTTCTTGTCCATCTCCAGGATGACGTCCATCTCGCGGTCGTCGGCGACGAACGTGAGCTCGACCTGGTTCAGCCCGCGGTACTGCGTCGGCGGGACGAACTCGATCTCCTGGTAGAACGGCAGCCGCTGTCGCGTACCGCGGATGTGACCGCGCTCCATGTCCGCACTGCGGAACCCGAAGCCCAGCTGGCCGAAGGCGCTCAGGATGGCCTCCTGTGCCGGCAGCGGGTGCACGTTGATCGGGTCCAGGTCACCGGAGTCCAGCGCGCGGGCGATCTCCAGCTCGGTGGTCACCCCGATGTTCATCCCGCGCAGCTGCTGGCCGCCGAACATCGTGATCGGCGTCTCCCACGGAATCTCCAGGCCGAACGGCACCACGTGCACCGCGCCCGCCTGCACCTCGAACGCGCCCCCGAGCCGCAGCTTGGTGAACTCGATGTCCTGCTTGGTCTCCTGGTCCCCGCTCTCGACCTCGACCCGCGCCTGCAGACCGACGGAGAGCCCCTCGATCTGCTGGGCGACCGAGCCGCCCTGGATCCGCACCTCACCCTGGACGACCCCACCGGGGACGACATTCACCTCGGTGAGCTCGGTCTCCACCGAGGCACCGCCGGCACCCATGCTCGCGAGCAGCCGCTTGAAGCCCATAGTCACTCCTTATTGGTCCTGACCCCTACATACGCGCCACGACGGTAGCCGGTTCCCGTCCGGTCGATCCCAGTACCCTCGGGCGCCATGACCAAGAGACCCGACCGCACCCCACTGACGCGGGACTTCTTCGACCGCTCCGTACTGGAAGTCGCCCCCGACCTGCTGGGCCGAACGCTCGTCCGGCGCACCGATGCGGGCACGATCGAGCTGCGCCTGACAGAGGTGGAGGCGTACGCGGGCGAGGTCGACCCCGGATCGCACGCCTTCCGGGGCCGCACCGCGCGCAACAGCGTGATGTTCGGTCCGCCCGGCCACACGTACGTCTACTTCACGTACGGGATGTGGCACTGCCTCAACCTCGTCTGCGGTCCGGAAGGTCGTGCGAGCGGAGTCCTGCTCCGGGCGGGCGAGATCAACATCGGCGCCGACCTGGCCCGCGACCGACGCGTCTCGGCCCGCAACGACAAGGAACTGGCCAAAGGCCCGGCCCGCCTCGCCACCGCCCTCGACGTCGACCGCGACCTGAACGGCAGCGACCTCTTCGGCGGCCCCGCCCCGGCGCTGTCCGTACTGCACGGCGCCCCGCCGCCCCGTGCCCTCGTACGCAGCGGCCCCCGCACCGGGGTGGGCGGCGACGGGGCCCACCAGCCTTGGCGTTTCTGGATCGAGGGAGACCCCACGGTGAGCCCGTACCGTGCCCACGCACCGCGCCGCCGGCCGAGCCGCAAGGCAACTTGACGCACCCTCGGCGGGCGCCTAATGTAGTCCGAGCCGCTTGACACGGGTACAGCTATCGGAACGGCCCATCGGACCGGACCGAGCTACTCGAAGCGGCCAAACCACTACCTACGACTCACCCTGGCGGGTGTGAATTCGGCATGCCCGTAATTCGTCCCATCGGCTCGATTATGAGCTGCCAAGGGAATCGGCTAACGTAGTGAACACGCCGAAAGGCAAGGCCACTCCACAGGCCACCGGAAATCAAATTCGGACCGGAAACGGAACGAAAAAGAGTCTGGTAAAGTTGGAACCGCCGGAAAGGGGAAACGCGAAAGCGGAGGACCTGGAAAGCGAAACTGCTTGACCCGCTTCGACCGGGAATCGGACACGAAAGAGTCTGATAGAGTCGGAAACGCAAGAACGAAGGGAAGCGCCCGGAGGGACCCGGTGAAACGGGACCGAAGGAAGCGTCCGTTCCTTGAGAACTCAACAGCGTGCCAAAAGTCAACGCCAAATATGTTGATACCCCGGCCTGCTTCGGCAGGTTGGTGGTTCCTTTGAAAGTCCTGCACGGGTCGCTTCGGCGACCGGGCAGGCAATTACACAGCGAGGACGCTGAGAACAACGGGTCTTATTCCGACCGGTTGTTCCGCTCTCGTGATGTGTGCA
>NZ_NEUE01000132.1:0-14826 GCF_002910905.1 Streptomyces sp. SM11
GGGCGGCGACGCCGCGCTCGGTCTCCTCGCGCAGCTCGGCCGCGGCCCGCTCGGCCGCCTCCGTGACGGCCGCCGCCTGCTCCTCGGCCTCGGCCCGCAGCTTGTCGGCCTCGGCCCGGGTGCGCTCCAGCGTCTCCTCGGCCTGCTTGCGGAGGGTCGCGGCCCGCTCGGCGGCCTCGGTGCGGATGCGCTCGCTCTCGCCGTTCGCGTTGGTGCGCAGCTCGTCCGCGTCGGAGCGGGCCTCGGTCAGCAGCTCCTCGGCGGTGCGGGCGCCCTCCTCCAGCTGCTGGACCGCCTCGCGGCGGGCCTCGCCCCGGATCCGCTCGCCCTCGGCGACCGCCTCGGAGCGCAGCTGCTCGGCCTCGCCGCGTAGCCGGCGGGCCTCCTCCTGGAGCTCGACCGTCTTGGCCCGGTACTCCTTGGTGTCGTCCTTGGCCGCGCCCTTGAGCTCGTCGGCCTGCTCGGCGGCCTCGCCGCGCAGCCGGTCCGCCTCGGCCTCCGCCTCGCGGCGGATCCGCTCGGCCTCCTCGCTCGCCGCCTTCGTCGTCGACCGGGCGTCCTCGGAGGCCTTGGTGAGCACCTCCTCGGCGCTGCGGGCGGCCTTCGCGAGTTGGGCGGCGGCGTCCTCGGCGGCGACCGTACGGGCCTTCTCGCCCGCCTCGGCGACCAGCCGCTCCGCCTCGGCCCGGGCGTCGACGAGCGCCTGCTCGGCCTCTTCCTTCAGTACCTCGGTGTTCTTGGTGGCCTCGCCGACCAGCCGGGCGATCTCCGACTTGGCCGTACGGGTGCGCTGTTCGTTCTGCGACTCGGCGGCGGTCAGCTGCTTGGCGGCGGCCTCCTTCGCCTCGGAGAGGAGCTTCTCGGCCTCCAGGCGGGACTCGCGCAGCCGGGTCTCGGCCTCCGAGAGGCGCTGCTCGGCGGTGCGGTTCAGCTCGGCGGTCTGCCGGCGGGCCTGGTCGGTCTCCGCGGTGGTGCTGGAACGCAGCTGCTCCGCGTGGCTGGTGGCCTCCTGCGCCTGGGCGGAGGCGGCCCCGACGAGGCGCTCGGCGTCCTTGCGGGCGCGCAGCAGGATCGCTTCGGCTTCGGTCCTGGCGGCCTCGGTCTCCGAGCCGGTGCGCCGCCGGGTTTCCTCGGCCAGCCGGGCGGCCTCGTCGCGGGCGGCGGCCAGCGCCTGCTCGGCCTCGGCGCGGGACTCCTCCAGCAGCCGGCGGGCCTGCGACTCGGTGCGGGCGCGCAGCTGTTCGGCCCAGGCGACGTTCTCGTTGACGTGCGACTCGACGGTCTGGCGGCGTTCCGCCAGCTCCTGGTCGAGCCGCTGCCTGCGCTGGACGGCCTCGGTGTGCAACTCGGCCTGCAGGCGCGCTTGGTGCTCGGCGTGCTCCTGCAGGATCCGCTGCGTCTGAGCCCGGGCCTCGCGCAGCTCGCGCTCGGCGTCGCCGCGCATCTGCTCGGCCTGGACCTGCGCGTTCCGCAGCATCTGTTCGGCCTGGTAGCCGATGTCCGCGCTGTCGTAGGCGGGACGGGTCGCGAGATTCCGCCGGGCCTCGTGCAGCTTGGCGCGCAAGACCTCGACCTGGTAACCGAGGTCCTCGGCGTGCTGGACGGCCTTCTCCCGGTCGGTCTTCAGCCGGTCCATCTCGGCTTCGAACCGCGAGAGATGGTCGTCTTCAGCCCGGTGGCTCTCCTGGCGTTCGTAGCCCCGCACTGCGCGGTCCCATCCTTCCCCGAGCTCTCAACTCGTCGAGCGGGGGAGACCCCAACCCTGGTCGTAACTCTCCGCACGAGCACTGCTCGCCGGCGAGCGGTCCCCCGGGGAATGGTGACAGACAAACGACGAGGACGTGGCACGGCCCCGACCCGGCCCCGGCCCGGAACCGCCCACTCTACCGGGCCGGGTATGCGGTGGTCAGTGCTCCGCCCTGCTCGTGACCAGTTCGGTGAGGACGCCGTGGCAGTCCTTGGGGTGCAGGAAGGTGATCCGGGACCCCATGGACCCCGTCCTGGGCTCGTCGTACAGCACCCGGACGCCCTTCTCGCGGATGTCCGCGGCGTCCCCGTCCACGTCCTCGGTACCGAAGGCGATGTGGTGCACGCCCTCCCCGTTCTTCGCCAGCCACTTGCCCACGGCCGAGTCCTCCCGGGTCGGCTCCAGCAGCTGGAGGTACGAAGCCCCGCCGTCCGAGGTCTCGTTGATCTTGAGCATCGCCTCCCGGACGCCCTGCTCCTCGTTGATCTCGGAGTGGAACACCTCGAACCCGTACGTGGCACGGTAGAACTCGACCGTCCTGTCCAGGTCGAAACAGGCGATCCCGATGTGGTCGATTCGCGTCAGCATGGATCCAGTGCAGCGCTACCGCCATGGTTACGCAACGTGCGCGCCGTCACACCGGTTGCCGGATGACGGGCGCGGTGCCGCTCAGTACATTCAAGTAAACCCTCGTTCACATCCGATCCCAAGGGGCCGTGCCCATGCCAGCAACGACCGGTACCACCACCTCAGTGATCGTCGCGGGCGCCCGGACGCCCATGGGCCGTCTCCTCGGCTCCCTGAAGAGCTTCTCCGCCGCCGACCTCGGAGGCTTCGCGATCAAGGCCGCCCTGGACCGGGCCGGCATCGGCGGTGACCAGGTCCAGTACGTGATCATGGGCCAGGTGCTCACGGCCGGCGCGGGCCAGATTCCCGCCCGGCAGGCCGCGATCAAGGCCGGCATCCCGATGAACGTCCCCGCGCTCACCGTCAACAAGGTGTGCCTGTCCGGGCTCGACGCCATCGCGCTGGCCGACCAGCTCATCCGCGCCGGGGAGTTCGACGTGGTGGTCGCGGGCGGCCAGGAGTCCATGACCAACGCCCCGCACCTGCTGCCGAAGTCCCGCGAGGGCTACAAGTACGGCGCGATCGAGATGCTGGACTCGATGGCGTACGACGGTCTCACCGACGCCTACGAGAACATCCCGATGGGCGAGTCCACCGAGAAGCACAACGGCCGTCTCGGGCTCGACCGTGCCGCCCAGGACGAGATCGGCGCGCTGTCCCACCAGCGGGCCGCCGCCGCCCAGAAGAACGGGCTCTTCGAGGCGGAGATCACCCCGGTCGAGATCCCGCAGCGCAAGGGCGACCCGGTCCTCTTCGCCAAGGACGAGGGCATCCGCGCCGAGACGACCGTGGAGACCCTCGGCAAGCTGCGTCCCGCCTTCGCCAAGGACGGCACGATCACCGCCGGCACCTCCTCGCAGATCTCCGACGGCGCCGCCGCGGTCGTCGTGATGAGCAAGGCCAGGGCCGAGGAGCTGGGCCTCGACTGGATCGCCGAGATCGGCGCCCACGGAAACGTCGCCGGCCCCGACAACTCCCTCCAGTCGCAGCCCTCCGGCGCCATCCGGCACGCCCTGAAGAAGGACGGCCTGGCCGTCGAGGACCTCGACCTGATCGAGATCAACGAGGCGTTCGCCGCCGTCGCGGTCCAGTCCATGAAGGACCTGGGCGTCACCTCGGACAAGGTCAACGTCAACGGCGGCGCCATCGCGCTCGGCCACCCCATCGGGATGTCCGGCGCCCGGGTCGTCCTGCACCTGGCCCTGGAGCTGAAGCGGCGCGGCGGCGGCACCGGCGCGGCGGCGCTGTGCGGCGGCGGCGGTCAGGGCGACGCGTTGATCATCCGCGTTCCGGGCAAGTAGTACCCGTAACGGTCACGAGGACAAGGGATACGGAGCGGTGAACGTGGACGTGGACGTCCCCACGCTGGTCGAACAGGCGCGAGCAGGCAGGCCGCGTGCGGTGGCCCGGCTGATCTCGCTGGTGGAGGGGGCGTCCCCGCAGCTGCGGGAGGTGATGGCCGCGCTGGCGCCGCTGGCCGGCCACGCCTACGTCGTCGGTCTGACGGGCTCGCCGGGCGTCGGCAAGTCCACCTCCACCTCGGCCCTGGTCACCGCCTACCGCCGGGCGGGCAAGCGGGTCGGCGTCCTCGCCGTCGACCCGTCCTCGCCGTTCTCCGGCGGTGCCCTGCTCGGCGACCGGATCCGGATGTCGGACCACGTCTCCGACCCCGGCGTCTACATCCGCTCGATGGCGACCCGGGGCCACCTGGGCGGCCTCGCCTGGTCCGCGCCGCAGGCCATCCGGGTGCTGGACGCGGCGGGCTGCGACGTGATCCTCGTCGAGACGGTCGGCGTCGGTCAGTCCGAGGTGGAGATCGCCTCCCAGGCCGACACCTCCGTCGTGCTGCTCGCCCCGGGCATGGGCGACGGCATCCAGGCGGCCAAGGCCGGAATCCTGGAGATCGGCGACGTCTACGTGGTCAACAAGGCGGACCGGGACGGCGCGGACGCCACCGCCCGCGAGCTGAACCACATGCTGGGCCTGGGGGAGTCCCGGGGCCCCGGCGACTGGCGCCCCCCGATCGTGAAGACGGTCGCCGCCCGGGGCCAGGGCACCGACGAGGTCGTCGAGGCCCTGGAGAAGCATCGGGCCTGGATGGAGGAGCACGGCGTCCTGGCCGAGCGCCGCACCGCCCGCGCCGCGCACGAGGTCGAGACGATCGCCGTCACCGCGCTCCGCGAGAGGATCGCCGACCTGCGCGGCGACCGCCGCCTGCACGCCCTGGCCGAGCGCATCGTGGCGGGGAGCATGGACCCGTACGCGGCGGCGGACGAGCTGGTGGCGGGGCTGACGGGGGGCTCCTGAGCAGGCGCTGAAGGCCCCGCGGGTGGTCTTGGGCTGCGCGGCCGCCCTCGGGGCCTTCTTGTGTACGTGCAGGGCGACCGGCGTCCCCGTCAGCCGTCCTGTGCCGGATGCCCCTCGTGGGCCGCCCGCTCGGCCTGACGGGCGGCTTCGACGTACCGCGGGGCGAACTTCATCGCGTACGCCTCGGGCACCTCGTACGGGGACCGCCAGTACTCCGGCAGGAAGCTGTCGCCGTCCTCGTAACAGATGTGGCAGGAGGCGCACCACTCCGTCCGCCAGGCGTACGCGACGGCGCGGACTCCGTCGATGACCGCGTCCAGCGGACCGTCCTCCCGGTACCAGCGGTGGAGATCCGCCGCCCCGCACCCGGGGCAGGCCACCGACGGATCGGCAGCGGCCGGCTCCTGGTCGAACGCCCCCCGCCAGGCGTCCATGAGTTCGGGTGCGACGATCCGCCATCCGCCCGGTCCGAGGAGAGCGAGCTCATCGGTCTCGAACAGATCCATCCCCGCGGCTTCCACGGCACCGAGCGTCGTGCACTCGCCTGTCACCAGATCGACCCGGACAGGGCCGGTCCCGATCACCATGAACGACGGGTCGCCGGTCTCCAGGTAGCGACGGTCCTGATAGCCGAAGTAGGCGTAGTCGCCGACCACGGCGGTGTGGCCGCCGACGGGTACCAGCCGCACCCCGTCGTTGAGGGGATCCTCATCCACGTGCCTCCGGGCCAGTTCGGCCGCCCGTTCGTCACTGATCACTGGTCGGTCCTCAGCAGGAGTTGTGGACGGGACCCTTCCGGTACGCTCCGGCGGACGAGGGCGCCGCCCGCTTCAGAGCAGACCGCGGTCCATGAGGGCTTCCGCCTCGTCCCAGTCGATGAATCGGCACGATCCGGTCGCCACATCAACGGCTACCGGCAGATTCCCTCCCAACTGCATGTCCTCACGACCGTGGTCGAGATACGCGACGTGGTCGTAGGGAGCGATGTACTGCCCACCTTCGATGAAGCAGTACTCGGCAATGATCCGGACGTTCGAGGACGGGCCCCAGGATCTGCTCGCGGAGGCGAGGAATTCCTCGGCTCCGCGTTCGGCTTCCCGCTTGTCGAGCATGTCGGTTCGTCCTTATGAGGTGGACCGTCCGATCCGGGCGGTCCGGGCGACGGAGAGTTCGGTCGGGGGCGGGCGCCTGTGGCGTCAGGCGGTGTCGAACGCTTCCCGCTTCGGAGGGGCGGCGGTGGCGATGACGGTCTGAAGGTCGAAGACGAGGACCAGCTAATACCGCTGCAGATCCGCCAGCCGGCTGAAGACGCGTTCGGCCTCGCCCCGCTCCCGGTCCTTGTCGCCCCCGAAGTCCCGTACGGTGACGACGGCTTGGTAACGGTCGAACGGGATGCCCCGGTCTTCTTCGTAGTCGTGGCTCAGCTCCAGTTCGAGCGCCGCGTCAACGAGGTCCGCGCTGTAGTCCACCGGTCCGTGGGAGACCGGGCGCAACCGTCCGCCGGAAGCCGTCGCCACATCCGCTGTCAGCGTCTCCTCGGGGAGACCGGGGTGGATGAAGACGCTGTGGTGGGAAGCCACTGTTCCGGCCCCTTCGGGGTATGGCTTGATCGCGATGGTTGTCCGGTCGGGCCCGGCCGGAGGTGTACTGGGTGGTGCGACCAGGGGGCGTACCCGATTCCAGATCGTGTGAACATGCTCCCGGGCGCGGAAAGCCGCACGTGAACCCTCCGGGACGGGCGGGGGAACACCGGGGAACGGTCCCGAACCGCTGCTGCGGTACGGGGCCCATGGCGCCTCGGAGGTGCTGAGCGGCGGTCAGCTGTCGTCGCCGTCCCGGTCATCGCGGTCGTCCCGGTCGTCGTCACCGTCGTCGTCGCGGTCCACGGTGACCTTGCCGGTCTTCGCGTCGACGCGCAGTTCGTGCTGCCTGCCGTCCGTGCCCGTGATGTCGACGTCCCAGCGCAGGACACCGCCCCGGCGGTTGTCGTCGTCGTCATCGTCGTCCAGGTCGATCGAGGTGACGCTGCCCGGCGCGCTCTTCAGGGCCGCGGCCGCCGCCTGGTTCAGGGTGACGGCGGAGGCGCGGGGCGCGTGGCGGTCGCGGTCGTCGTTGTCGTCGTCGCGGGTCTTGAGGACCTTGCCGTTGCCGGCGTCCACCGTGACATCGTGCCACTGCTTGTCGGACCCGCGGACGTCCAGCTCCCAGACCGCCCGGCCGTCGTGGTCGTCGTCGTCATCGTCCAGCTCGGCCTCGGTGACCGTGCCCGGGACGCTCTTCAGGGCGGCGGCGACGGCCCGGTCGAGGGAGATCCGAGTGGTCTTCGCGGCGGCCGGGGCCCGGTCGTCGGCCCCGTCGTCGGCGAGGCTCACGGAGCTCACGCTCCTGGCGGGCGTACGGTCGCGGTCGCCGTCGCCGTCCGCGAAGGCGACGGTGGCGGCGGTGGCGCCGCCGATCAGAACGGCCGCGGTGATCGCCGCGACGGTGACGTTGCGCTTCATGAGGTTCCTCCCCGAGAGCTGCTGTGCTGTTCGACGTGACCCACACTGCCGGGGCGATGCTGAACGCCACCTGAAGCCACCTGAAGGCGCCTTCAGGTCGAGTTTGCGAGGCTGTGCGCATGCGCCTGTTGATCGTGGAGGACGAGAAGCGCCTCGCGGTGTCCCTGGCCAGGGGACTCACCGCCGAGGGTTTCGCCGTGGATGTCGTGCACGACGGCCTTGAGGGGCTCCACCGGGCGAGCGAGGGCGCCTACGACCTGGTGATCCTCGACATCATGCTGCCCGGCATGAACGGCTACCGCGTCTGCTCGAACCTGCGCGCCGCCGGCCACGAGGTGCCGATCCTCATGCTGACCGCCAAGGACGGCGAGTACGACGAGGCCGAGGGCCTGGACACCGGCGCCGACGACTACCTGACCAAGCCCTTCAGCTACATCGTCCTCGTCGCCCGGGTCCGCGCCCTGCTGCGCCGCCGGGGGGCCGGAACCGCCGCACCGGTCCTGACCGTCGGGTCCCTGCGCATCGACACCGCCGCCCGCCGGGTGGTCCGCGGCGAGGACGAGATCGCGCTCACCGCCAAGGAGTTCGCGGTGCTGGAGCAACTCGCCCTGCGCGCGGGCCAGGTGGTCAGCAAGGCGGAGATCCTGGAGCACGTCTGGGACTTCGCCTACGACGGCGACCCGAACATCGTCGAGGTCTACGTCTCCACCCTGCGCCGCAAGCTCGGCGCCACCGCCATCCGCACCGTGCGCGGCGCGGGCTACCGGCTGGAGGCGAAGTGAGGTCCGTACGGGCCAGGGCCGCCATCGGGGCCACCCTGGTCGTCGCCGTCGCCCTGGTCGGGGCCGGCCTGGCCGTCCTCCTGGTCCTGCGGGCCAACCTGATCGACCAGGCGGACCTCCAGGCCGAGGTGGCGGCCCGCGAGGCGGCCGGACAGCTCGCCACGGGCACTCCGTACGACGACGTGGAACTGGACGACGAGGAGGACCACCCGGTCCAGGTGACCGACGAGGGGGGCCGGGTCGTCATCGTCTCCAAGGACCTGCGGGCCGTCACCGGCACCGGCACGTCCGGTGTCACCCCGGTGCCCTCGGCCCCGGCGGGGGCCTCCCCGTCGCCCGGCGACGATGACGATGACGATGATGATGATGACGGCAGCCGCCCCGGCCGGGGAGAGGTCTCCTCCGACGACCCGGACTTCTCCGACGGCACCGCCACCGTCGACCGCACCACCGCCGACTACCGCTTCGCCGCCGTCGAGGCGACCACCCCCGACGGCGTCACCCTCACCGTGTACGCGGGCGCACCGCTCGCCGCCGAGCAGGAGGCGGTGAACACGGTGCGCGGGGCCATGCTCACCGGGCTGCCGGTGCTTCTGGTGGTCGTCGCCGGGGTGACCTGGCTGGTGACCCGGCGTGCACTGCGGCCGGTCGAGGGCATCCGCCGCGAGCTGGCGGCGATCACCGCGTCCGAGGACCTGGCCCGCCGGGTGCCGGAGCCCGGTTCGCGGGACGAGATCGCCCGGCTGGCCCGGACGACGAACGAGACGCTCACCGTCCTGGAGGCGTCCGTGGAGCGGCAGCGGCGGTTCGTCGCGGACGCCTCGCACGAGCTGCGCTCCCCGATCGCCTCGCTGCGCACCCAGCTGGAGGTGGCCGAGGCCCACCCGGAGCTGCTCGATCTCCCGGGCGCGGTCGCCGACACCGTACGCCTCCAGGTGCTGGCGGCGGACCTGCTGCTGCTGGCCCGGCTGGACGCGGGGGAGAGGCCCGGGAGCGCCACGGTGGAGCTGGGCGCGCTGGTCCGGGAGGAGGTGTCGCAGCGCACCGGGGACCGGATTCCGGTGACGGTCCAGGTGCCGGAGGGCGGTGCGTTCGAGGTGAACGGGTCGCGCGGGCAGCTGTCCCGGGTGATCGGCAACCTGCTGGACAACGCCCAGCGGCACGCCGGGGAGAGCGTCGCGGTGTCGGTGGCGGCCGACGGGCGCGGCGTGCGGGTGGAGGTCCGGGACGACGGGGACGGCATTCCCGAGGGCGAGTGGGAGCGGATCTTCGAACGGTTCGTCCGGCTCGACGACGCCCGCAGCCGGGACGACGGCGGCGCCGGCCTCGGCCTGGCCATCGCCCGGGACGTCGCCTCGCGCCACGGCGGGACGCTGACGGTGCACCGGGCGGACGGGGGCGGTGCGGCCTTCCGGATGTGGCTGCCCCGCTCCGCCTGACGGCGCGGGCCTACAGCTTGCCGCGCTTGCCGCGCAGGTGTTCCGCGATCGGGGTCAGTGCCGCGTGCAGGTCGGCGAGCGCCTCGGGGGACAGCAGGTCCATGAAGTGCTGCCGCACCGAGGCGACATGGTGCGGGGCGACCTTCCGCATGGTCTCCGCGCCGTGCTCGGTGAGGACCGCGAACAGTCCGCGCCGGTCCGATTCGCAGTGGGTGCGGCGGACCAGTCCGGCGGTCTCCATGCGGGTGATCTGGTGCGAGAGCCGGCTCTTGGACTGAAGGGTGGCGGCGGCGAGGTCGCTCATCCGCATCCGCTGGTCGTCCGATTCGGAGAGGTTGACCAGGATCTCGTAGTCGTTCATGGTCAGGCCGAACGGCTGGAGGTCCTTCTCCAGCTGGTGCATCAGCAGCCTGCTGACGTCCAGGTGGGTGCGCCAGGCGCACTGCTCCGTGTCGCTCAGCCAGCGGGTGGCCGTCTCGGTCTCCATATATGGATTCTACCTAAGAAGTTGAAAGCCGGACGAAATTGGGGAGTGTGACGACCGGCACCCCCGGCGTGCCGGAGTGCCGACAGGCCCGTCGGCAAGCACCGACGGCTGGGCGCAGACGTTCGACGTCACACTCCGCAGACTACCGCTCACAACCCGAAGCGACGCTGGAGGTCCCCCAGCTGGCCGGGCATGCGCGGGGCTGATCCGTGTTGACCCCCGCCGCCCGGGACACCCGGCTCGTTCGGCGGTGCGCCCGTCGCCTGCTCCGCCATCAGGGCCTCGCTCGACTGGAGCAGCACCGTGCCCGCCCCGACGAACTCGAACTGGTGCTCCTCGCCCGACGTTCCGCCGATCCCCGTGAGTGACCGGATACCGCCCATCACGCCCGTCATATAGCCGTGGTCGTAGTGGTGGCACGGGGAGGGGCAGTCGGCCCAGCCCACCAGCGCCTGTGGATCCACCCGCAGCGGCGGCTCCATGAACACCACCGGGCCGTTCGACGCGGCCACGAACTTCCCCGTGCCGATCAGCGTCACGAACCCCGGCACGATCGACTGCTTCAGCGCCATCGTCGGCTGGTACGCCAGCAGGTTCCCGGACCGGATGGTGAGGTTGCCGTCCTCCAGGTCGAAGGAGTTCACATCGAACGCCCGGTCCGCCAGCAGCATCTTCCCGCTGCCCTCGGCCACCACCCAGTCGCTCGCGTGCAGCGGCGAATGGAAGCTGGAGCGCACCAGCCGCTCGAACCGGCCGTGCCCGATGCCGTCGAACTGGATCTGCCCGTAGTAGGCGATCATCTTGCCCTTCTGCAGGAACCACCGGCTCCCCTTGAGCTCCACGCAGAAGGTGTAGGAGTTGACGTTGTCGTCCGACGGCAGCGTCATGGGGTCGAAGACCACGGGCGTGCTCACAGCTTCTCCTCCGACGCCTGGACGTACACCGCACCACTGCCGCTCAGCTCCAGCTGGAACGCCTCGCCGGAGCCCCGTCCCACCATGTCCCGCCAGCCGACCGCCGTGGACAGCTTGTTGCGGACCTCGCCGTGGTGGGCGACGTACGCCTGCGGGTCGACATGGACGTCCCGGCCCGGGGTGATCGGCAGTTCGATCACCCCGCCGTGCGCCATCACCGCGACCGCGCCGTGCCCCTTGAGGGTGGTGGTGAACAGGCCCTGGCCGGTCACCTGGCCGCGCACCATGCCCATCACCCCGCCCTGCGAGCCCATGAACATCGTGCCCTGCTGGAGGGTCCCGTCGAACGCGAGCAGCCGGTCGGCCTCCACGTACAGGGTGTCGCCCGCCAGCTCGATCACCTGGATGTGGTGGCCGCCGTGGCCGAACATCACCGTGCCCGCGCCCTCGACCGTCATCAGCGGCGTCGATTCGCCCGCCACCCGGCGGCCGATCATCGACGCGACGCCGCCCTGACCGCCCTGGATGTTCGGGGTGAAGGACACCTCGCCCCGGTACGCCAGCATCGCGCCGCGCTGGCTGAACAGCTTCTGGCCCGGGGCCAGGGTGGCCTCGACCATCTTGGAGTTGATCTCCCGGAACGGCATCAGACATCGCCCCCGACGGTGTTGCGCTCGCTCGGCTGCACGTAGACGAGGCCGTCGCCCTCGAAGCGGATCTGGAACGCCTCGCCGGAGCCCTCGCCCATCAGCGTCCGGAAGTTCACCCCCGCCTGGAAGTTCTGCTGGAGCCGGCCCTGGTGGGCGATGTACGCGCCGGGGTCGACCATCAGCGGATACTGCGGCGACACCCGCAGCAGCACCGCCGCGCCGTCCGACATGATCGCCGCCTGCCCGGTGCCCTCCACCGTGGTGGTGAACAGGCCGTTGCCGCTCGCCCCGCCGCGCAGCCCGGTGAACGTCGTGCCCGTGCGCAGCCCGGCGTCGGTGGCCAGTAGATTGCTCGACTCCACGTACAGCGTGTCGCCGTGCAGTGAGACGAGGTTGATCTCGCTCGCCCGGTCGGCGAAGTAGCAGGTGCCCTGCCCGGACACCTCCATCACCGTCATCTGTTCGCCGGTCAGCCGGCGGGTCACCATGCCGCGTATCCCCTCACCGCCGCCGGTCATCTTCTTGAAGGTCATCCGGCCGTCGTACGCGACCATCGAGCCGTTCTTCGCCTTGACGGCATCGCCGGCCAGATCGACGGCGAGCGTCTTGCTGCCTTGGAGTCGGAACATCGCCACGTGATGACGGTAGCCCTCCGCCCCGCGCACGGCCAGACCCTTCCGAACCGTTACGCCCCTGATGCTCCCCTGATGCGCACCCGGACCGGCCCTGGTATGCGGCGATACGCGCACCGGCGGACGGGGCGGCCCCCGCTGCCGGGGGCGGACCGGCGCGATGCCACAATGAGGGCGGCTTGTGCCTGGGTTCACAAGCCCTCGCGACCCTCCCACCGAAGGTGCCCCTGTGGACATCAAGACCGCTTCCGCCCTGCACCGGCTGCGCCTCATCTCGATTCCCGAGGCGCTGTCCTTCCCCGCCCTGATCCTCTTCGGCTCGGTCCTCAGTCGCGTCTCGGACATCGACTTCCTGATGATGCCGCTCGGCATGATCCACGGCGTGCTCTTCGTGATCTACGCCGTGTTCCTGCTCGACGTCTGGATGAAGGCCAAGTGGCCGCTCAAGCGCGTCGCGCTCTTCTTCGTCCTGTCCCTGATCCCCTTCGGAGGGCTCTACGGCGACAAGCTCCTGAAGGGTTACGAGGCCGACGGCGTCATTGCCGCCCGCGCCCGCCGCGAGGGCACGGTCAGCGCATGATCGTCGCGTTCTCGGTCTCCCCGCTCGGTGTCGGCGAGGACGTCGGGGAGTACGTCGCCGACGCCGTGCGCGTCGTCCGCGAATCCGGGCTCCCCAACCGCACCGATGCCATGTTCACCTCGATCGAGGGCGAGTGGGACGAGGTCATGGACGTCGTCAAGCGCGCCGTGGCCGCCGTCGAGGCCCGCGCCGGCCGTGTCTCCCTGGTGCTGAAGGCCGACATCCGGCCCGGCGTCACCGACGGACTCACCTCCAAGGTCGAGACCGTGGAGCGTCACCTCGCTTCCTGACGCACCATCCGCACGGAACATCCCGTATTCACCCGAAAAGCCCCCGGTGCCACACGGCCGGGGGTTTTTCCGGCTCCGGACCAAAAACCGCTCACTCGGACCTGCCAAGTCGACACGCCGTTAGCTGTCCCCTTCTGTGGGGATATCAACCCGTTCGACAGTGGGAGGCACGGTGCGGTCGGAGGGCTACGACTACGACACCTACAGCCGGCTCGCGGGTCCGCTCACTGAGCCGGATCCGACGGGGTACCGGGTGCGGTACAAGAGCCTGCTCTCGACGGAGAAGCACCGAATAAGAGCCGTCCTGCTGATGACGCTGGCCCCGGTGCTCACGGGCATCCTGCTGCTGTACCTGGTCTGGCCCACGCACTGGACCGAGCGGGAGAACGGGGAGCGCTGGCTGGTCGTCGCCGACACCGTGATGCTGGTGTCGATCGCCCTGATCGAGCTGTTCATGCTGGTCAACGTGGTCTCCATCGCGCACGCCACGCTTGTCGCGCGGGACCCGGTCCCGGTGACGCCCGAGCCCGGCACCAAGGTCGCCTTCCTGACCACGTACGTCCCCGGCAAGGAACCGCTCTCCATGGTCCGCACCACCCTCAAGGGCGCCGTACGCCTGAAGCACTCCGGCCCGCTGGACGTCTGGCTGCTCGACGAGGGCGACGACCCCGGGGCCCGGATGCTCTGCGCCGAACTGGGCGTCCACCACTTCACCCGGCGCGGGGTCCCCGAGTGGAACCGGGACAAGGGCGTCCACAAGGCGAAGACGAAGCACGGCAACTACAACGCCTGGATCGCCCTGCACGGCTGCGACTACGACTTCTTCGCCTCCGTCGACACCGACCACGTGCCCATGCCTAACTTCCTGGAGCGGATGATGGGCTACTTCCGCGACCCGGACGTCGCCTTCGTCGTCGGGCCGCAGGTCTACGGGAACTACGACTCGGCCGTCACCAAGGCCGCAGAGTCGCAGCAGTTCCTCTTCCACGCCCTGATCCAGCGCGCGGGCAACCGCTACGGCGCCCCGATGTTCGTCGGCACCAACAACGTCGTCCGCATCGCCGCGCTGCGGCAGGTCGGCGGCCTGTACGACTCCATCACCGAGGACATGGCCACCGGCTTCGAGATCCACCGCCGCCGCAACCCGCGCACCGGGCACTACTGGCGTTCCGTCTACACCCCCGACGTGCTGGCCGTGGGCGAGGGGCCCGCCTCCTGGACGGACTTCTTCACCCAGCAGCTGCGCTGGTCCCGGGGAACGTACGAGACGCTGTTCAAGCAGTACGGCAAGGCGCTGTTCCGGGTGCCCCCCGGCCGCCTCCTCAGCTACACGCTGATGCTCGTCTACTACCCGATGACCGCCGTCAACTGGCTGCTCGGCGTCCTCAGCTGTGTGCTCTTCCTCTGGTTCGGGGCGTCCGGCACCCAGGTCGCCGCCTCCATCTGGCTGATGCTCTACAGCGACGCCGCCGCCCTCCAGATCGGGCTCTACCTCTGGAACCGCCGGCACAACGTCTCCCCGCACGAGCCCGAGGGCTCCGGCGGACTCGCGGGCATGGCCATGTCCGCGCTCTCCGCGCCGATCTACCTGAAGTCGCTCGGCTCGGCCGTGCTGCGCACCGACGGCCGGTTCGTCGTCACGCCCAAGGGCGGCCAGGCGTCCCCGGACCGGCTGCTCACCTTCCGTATCCATCTCACCTGGGCGGCGGTCCTGCTCTCCTCGCTCGCCGCGTCCGTCTACCTCGACCACACCCATGTCGCGATGCGGACCTGGGCGACGCTTGGCCTGGCGATATCCCTCTCCCCGGTCGCCGTGTGGGCCTGGACCGTCCGGCAGGACAAGCGCGCCGAGGCCGCACGTGTCGTCCCC
>NZ_NEUE01000132.1:14871-49039 GCF_002910905.1 Streptomyces sp. SM11
CACCCCCACCCCCACCCCGTCGGCGACCACCACGGCGAGCGCCGGCACCACCACCGCAGGAGGGAACTGAACCATGGCCTACCGGCCCTCGAAGAAGATGAGGAAGACGCTCCTGGGAGGTGGCGCGGTGGTGCTGCTCGCCGGGCTGAACGCTCCCGCGGCCCTGTCCTTCGCCGAGGACAGGTACCACGCGTACAAGATCGACCAACCGGAGTACAAGGCGGAGTACGGCTCCTGGGAGCAGGTGGACATCCCGAAGGAGTACCGCACCAACGCCATCCACGCGGCGCTCCTGCACACCGGGAAGGTGCTGATCGTCGCGGGCTCCGGCAACGACGAGGCGCACTTCGACGCGGGCACCTTCGACACGGTGCTGTGGGATCCGGCCGAGAACACCTTCCAGAAGATCCCCACCCCCGAGGACTTCTTCTGCGGCGGCCACGCCCAGCTCCCCGACGGCCGCCTGCTGATCGCGGGCGGCACCGCCCGCTACGAGGTGCTCGACGACAAGGTGAAGCGGGCCGGCGGCGGTATGCGGGTCAAGAACGAGAACCCGGACAAGCCGCTGAAGCTCAAGAAGGGCACGGTCTTCCGCTCGCCCTCCGGCGTCGAGTACGTGGCCAAGTTCGACGTCACGGTCCCCAAGGCCAAGCGCGAGTTCGAGGTCGACTACTTCGAGAGCGGCCAGATGAAGCCGTGGAAGACCAAGGTGACCGCCGCCGAGCAGCGGGTCTTCGTCGAGGCGGTGGACGAAGGCCCCGAGGCGGTGACGACGGAGGCCGCCCAGTACGAGATCGTCGGGCTGAAGGGCAAGGCCGCCGACAACTCCTACGGCCTCGCCGAGAAGATCACCATGGACAAGCAGGACTTCCAGGGCATCCGCGCCGCCTACGAGTTCGACCCGACGGCGGAGAAGTACATCAAGGTCGACCCCATGAAGGAGGCCCGCTGGTATCCGACGCTCGTCGGCCTGGAGGACGGCAAGGTGCTCGCCGTCTCCGGCCTCGACGACGTCGGCGCGATCCTCCCCGGCGACAACGAGATCTACGACCCCAAGACCAAGAAGTGGTCCGAGGGCCCCTTCCAGTACTTCCCGACCTACCCGGCGCTCTTCCTCACCAAGGGCGGCAAGCTCTTCTACCCGGGCGCGAACGCCGGCTACGGCCCGGCGGACAAGGGGCGCGAGCCCGGGATCTGGGACATCGAGAAGAAGACCTTCACCAAGGTGCCCGGGCTGACCGACACCGACGAACTGGAGACGGCGGCCTCGCTGCTGCTGCCGCCCGTGCAGGACCAGAAGGTGATGGTCCTCGGCGGCGGCGGGGTCGGCGAGTCCAGGAAGTCCACGGCCCGCACGGCGGTCATCGACCTCAAGAAGGACAGCCCGGCCTTCGAGCCGGGCCCCGACCTGCCGCAGGGCACGCGCTACCTGAACAGCGTGATCATGCCCGACGACACCGTCTTCACCAGCGGTGGATCGGTGGACTACCGGGGCCGCGGGAACAGCAACATCATGAAGGCGCAGACCTACCACCCGAAGACCAACACCTTCAAGGAGGCGGCCGACCCGACGGTGGGGCGCAACTACCACTCCGAGGCGCTGCTGCTGCCCGACGGGCGGGTGGCGACCTTCGGCTCCGACCCGCTCTACGGCGACAAGGACAACACCAAGCTGGGCAAGTTCGAACAGCGCATGGAGGTCTACACCCCGCCCGCCCTGCACCGCGGCAAGGGCAAGCGCCCGGTGATCGGGAACGGCCCCGAGGCCACGGAACGCGGCGCGACGGTGACGTACGAGAGCGCCGACGCGGACCGGATCGCCACCGCCCGGCTGATGCGGCCGAGCGCCGTCACCCACACCACGGATGTGGAGCAGCGCTCCATCGAGCTGGGTCTGAAGAAGGGCGACGGCAAGGTGAGCGTGACCGTGCCGGACGCCCCCACGCTGGTGCCGCCCGGCTGGTACATGCTCTTCGTCACGGACGCCGACGGCGTCCCCTCCGAGGCGAAGTGGGTCAAGGTCGCCTGAGGGCCGGGGCGCGCGGCCTCAGGACGCCGCGCGCCTGGCCAGGCCGAGCGCGTACTCCGGCCACCAGTCGCCGGCCGGCGGGCCGCCCCGGCAGGTGCCGTCGGACTCGCCCGGCCGCTTGATCCACAGATAGGCGTCGAGCCGGTCGTCGCCGGTGTCGGTGGTCGGCGGCGTGCCGAGTCCCCGGCCCGGCGGATTGCACCAGGCCTCCTCACGGCCCCCGGACAGGGGGCCGTTGCCGTTGCGGCTGGTGTCGATCACGAAGTGCGAGCCGCCCACCGCGTCGGAGAGCCGGTCGGCGTACGTCTTCACGCTGTCGTTCGACTGGAAGTTGGAGACGTTCAGCGAGAAGCCGTCGGCGCGGTCGACGCCGGCCTGCCGCAGCGGCTGCGCCATCTTGGACGGCTCGTCGATCCACTCCGGGTTGCCCGCGTCCAGGTAGACCCTCGTGTGCGGCAGGGCCTTGAGCGTGTCCACCGCCTCGGAGAGGAGCTGGTAGCGCTCGGCGTGGTGTTCGGGCGGGGTGCAGCCGTCCGTGATGTGGGGGAGGGCATCGGGCTCCAGGATCACGGTCGCGCGCGCGTCCCCGATGGCGTCGGCGAACTCCCCGATCCAGGACCGGTAGGAGTCCGCGTCCTTCGCGCCGCCCGCGGAGTAGAGCCCGCAGTCGCGGTGCGGGATGTTGTACGCCACCAGCAGGATGGTCTTCTTCGTGCGGGCGGCGGACCTCGCGGCGGCCCGGATCTCCGGGGCCGGGTCGTCCCACGCGGGCCAGTCGGCCACCGGCCGGCCGGAGATCCGCCGCAGGATCTTCGCTTCCGTCTCGCGCCCCTGCTTCTCCCAGGTGCGCACCTGGCGGGCCGCGTCGCTGTTCGGGTCGACCCAGTACGGGGAGGCCGCGCTCGGGGCGGGTTCTCCCCGGACGAGCTCGGCGCCCTCCTCGCCGCCCCGTGCGCCGTCCGGCGAGGAGCAGCCCGCCGCGAGGGCGGCCGCCAGGAGGGCTGCGGTCAGGGCGGGAAAGGCGCGGGGAAAAGCGCGGGGGAGAGCGAAGGCGCGGGGGACGATTCTGCGGCCGGACATCCAGACCCCTCGGACGGCGGTGGCTCACGGACACGGGAAACGTGAGTAATCGTGACATGACGGTTACGCGGAGTGGTGGCGCGACACTGTCCGTAACCCGTACGCCCCGGTGTCCCGGTGTCCCTATGCCTCGCAGTCCCGGTGTTCCGATGCGCCTCGGTCCGAGGCGGCCAGCGCGATCCCCAGCGGCGTGCGCTCGTACAGCACCTGGTGCCCGTAGCGCCGCGAGGTCAGCAGGCCCGCCCCGCGCAGCACGGACAGATGGGCCGACACGGACGAGGGGGCGAGGCCCAGCCGGTGCGCCAGGGTGCTCGTCCCGGCCGGTTCGTCCAGCGCGCACAGCACGTCGGCCCGGACCCGGCCCAGCAGTCGGGCAAGCGTTTCCGGCGTCCGCTCCCCGGCCTCGGTCCACAGCCCGCCGATCCCGCGCGCCGGGTAGATCAGCCCGGGCTGCCACGGCTCCAGGTGGCCGCCCACCACCTCGGGCCAGACGAAGACGCTCGGCATCAGCACCAGCCCCTGGCCGCCCAGCGCCTGCTCGTGGTCGCCCCGCGTCCCCTTCACGGTGAGCGTCGAACCGTTCCAGCTCAGCTGCGTGCTCACCTCGCCCAGCAGCCCTTCCAGACCGCTGTCCGCCAGTCGGCGGGAGTGGTAGGCGATGTCCGCCTCCAGCAGGGCCCGCAGCCGGGGCCAGTACGGCTCGATCAGCGCCTGCCAGGCCTGCTCCAGCAGATCGGCGAGCTCGTGCACGGCCCGTTCCGGATCGGCCAGGAGGCGCCGGCCCGTCGCGGAATCGCGGGCGCCCGGCCGCTCCGCCAGCGCCAGTGCCATGTCCGCCCGCGCCACCTCCGGATCGACCGCCCGGACGCCCGCGATCTCCTCCTCGAACGTGGCGACCGGGCCGATCGGTGGCGGGCAGATGAAGTCCGGGTTGTGGCCGTCGTCCGGCATCAGCAGCCACAGCGGCTCCAGGTCCAGCGCCCCGGACGCCTCCCGGATCCGGCGGAGCCACGGCAGGTGGTAGCCGTGGCGGTCGGTGCGGTGCAGGGTGCGCACCGCCTCCTGGGTCTCGAACAGCGGAGACAGTGCGAACCGGCAGCGCAGCAGATCGCTCTCGCCGAAGTGCAGCTGGAACGGCATGCCTCTCCCTCACCTCGCGGCCTGAACATTCGCCTCCAGCCGAAAGTCTAGGACCGGCCGCGCCCCGGCCACAGGCTCGTCCCATGCCGACCGACAGCCCCGCCCCGGCGGACACACCCCGTACTCCGCCCGCCCCGGCGGCGCAGGTCCCGGCTCCGCCCCCGGAGCGTGCTGCCCACCTCGACCCGGGCCCCGGGCCCACGCTCCGGGAGCGCACCGACCCCGAGGCCCCCGCCGACGCCCCGCGCGGCTACCGGGCCGTCTTCGCCGTACCCGAGTTCCGGGCCGTCTTCGCCGCGCACCTCCTCTCGCTGCTCGGCGTCGTGGTCAGCGAACTGGCGCTCACCGTGCTCGTCTACGACCTCACCGGCTCCCCGCTGCTCAGCGCGCTGACGTTCGCGCTGGGGCTGCTCCCGTACATGATCGGCGGGACCCTGTTCGCCGGGGTCGCCGACCGCTATCCGGCCCGCCGCGTCCTGGTCGTCTGCGACCTGCTCTGCGCGGCCTGCGTCGCCGTGATGCTGGTGCCCGCCACCCCGGTCGCCGGACTCCTCGCCCTGCGCTGTCTGGTCGCCGCGATCGCGCCCGTCTTCACCGGGACCCGGATGGCGGCGCTCACCGACATCCTCGGCGAGGGCGACCTCTACGTCCTGGGCCGTTCGCTGCTGCGGATCGTCTCGCAGAGCGCGATGCTCATCGGGTTCGGCGCCGGAGGGGTGCTGCTCACCGTGCTGTCGCCGCGCGGCGCGATCACCGTCACCGTGGTGACCTTCCTGTGCTCGGCCGCTCTCCTCCGCTTCGGCACCCGTACCCGCCCCGCCCGCACCGCCACCGGTGACGGCGGGGGGACGCTGCTGAAGGAGTCGCTGTCCGGGGCCCGCCTGGTGCTGGGCGACCGCCGCATCCGGGCGCTGATGCTGCTGTTCTGGCTGCCCCCGATGTTCGTGGTGGCCCCGGAGGCGCTCGCCGCCCCGTACGCCGACGCGATCGGGGCCTCGCCCGCCGCGCTCGGGCTGCTGCTCTGCGCGATGGCCGTCGGGCACATCGGGGCCGAGCTGTTCGTGGGGTCCGCGCTCAGCCCCCGTAACCGCTCCCGGATCGTCCTGCCGGTCGCCGCCCTCGGCCTGCTCCCGCTCCTCGTGTACGTGGTCCGCCCCGGGCTGCCGCTCGCCCTGGCGGCCCTCGCGCTGGCCGGCGCGGGCGCCGCGTACGTGGTCGGGCTCGACCAGTGGTTCGTCGACGCCGTGCCCCAGGGGCTGCGCGGCCGGGCCATGACGCTGCTCACCGCCGGGCTGATGACCGTCCAGGGACTCGGGATGGCGCTGGCCGGGCTCGCGGCCGAGTTCTTCCCGGTCCATCAGGTGGTCGCCGGATCCGGAATCACCGGTACCGTCTGCACGCTCCTGCTCGTGGCCGAGGTCCGCAGGACAGCCCCCGGACGGATGTCCGATACCGAAGGACGAGACGGGGCTGACCGGCATATGACCAGTCGGTAAGGTCGATGCCGTGCCGAAGCCGCTCAGCCTTCCCTTCGATCCCATCGCCCGCGCCGACGAGCTCTGGCAGCAGCGCTGGGGACCCGTGCCCTCGATGGGGGCGATCACCTCGATCATGCGGGCCCAGCAGATCCTGCTCGCCGAGGTCGACGCCGTCGTCAAGCCGTACGGGCTGACCTTCGCCCGGTACGAGGCGCTGGTGCTGCTCACCTTCTCCCAGGCCGGTGAGCTGCCGATGTCCAAGATCGGGGAGCGGCTGATGGTGCATCCGACCTCGGTCACCAACACCGTGGACCGGCTGGTCAGGTCCGGTCTGGTCGGCAAGCGGCCCAATCCGAACGACGGCCGCGGCACGCTGGCCGCCATCACCGACAAGGGCCGCGACGTCGTCGAGGCGGCCACCCGGGACCTGGTCGCGGTCGACTTCGGGCTCGGGGTGTACGACTCCGAGGAGTGCGCCGAGATCTTCGCCATGCTGCGGCCGCTGCGGGTGGCGGCCCAGGACTTCGACGAGGGGTGAGCGGGGCCCCGGCCGGCGGCCTCCGCCGGGGCCGGGGCCGCGCGAAGATCGCCCCGGTCGTCCCGTTACGCTCGTAGCCATGAAACAGAACGTGCTCACCCGCTACCGGGTGATGGCCTACGTCACCGCGGTCTGGCTGCTCGTCTTCACCGCGGCGATCATAGCGAAGTACGGCTTCGAGACCGGCGACACCATGCTGATCTCCCAGATCCACGGCGTGCTGTTCATCGTCTACGTCGTCTTCGCCTTCGATCTCGGCTCCAAGGCGAAGTGGCCCTTCGGCAAGCTCCTGTGGGTGCTGGCCGCGGGCTGCATCCCCTTCGCCTCGTTCTTCGTCGAGCCGAAGGTCAGCCGGGAGGCCCGCGCCATGGTCACCGACGCCGCACCGGCCCCGGCGAAGGCCTGAACCCCAGGGCCTCCGGATCACCCCGAACCGCCCCGCGCGAAAAGCGCCGGGCGGTTTCCCATCGACATTTACTAGGACGTCCTAGTAAATTCGAGGTATGGACGCTGACGCGATCGAGGAAGGCCGCCTCCGCTGGCAGGCCCGCTACGACAAGGCCCGCAAGCGTGACGCGGACTTCACCACGCTCTCCGGGGACCCGGTCGAGCCCGCGTACGGGCCACGCCCCGGCGACACGTACGAGGGATTCGAGCGGATCGGCTGGCCGGGGGAGTACCCCTTCACCCGTGGGCTGCACCCCACCGGCTACCGGGGCCGCACCTGGACCATCCGCCAGTTCGCCGGCTTCGGCAACGCCCAGCAGACCAACGAGCGCTACAAGATGATCCTCGCGGCGGGCGGCGGCGGACTCAGCGTCGCCTTCGACATGCCGACGCTGATGGGCCGCGACTCCGACGACCCGCGCGCGCTCGGCGAGGTCGGACACTGCGGGGTCGCCATCGACTCCGCCGCCGACATGGAGATCCTCTTCGGTGACATCCCCCTCGGCGACGTCACCACCTCCATGACGATCAGCGGCCCGGCCGTCCCGGTCTTCTGCATGTACCTGGTCGCCGCCGAGCGCCAGGGTGTCGACCCGGGCGTGCTCAACGGCACGCTCCAGACCGACATCTTCAAGGAGTACATCGCGCAGAAGGAGTGGCTCTTCCAGCCCGAGCCCCACCTGCGCCTCATCGGCGACCTGATGGAGCACTGCGCCCGCGACATCCCCGCCTACAAGCCGCTCTCCGTCTCCGGCTACCACATCCGCGAGGCCGGGGCGACGGCCGCGCAGGAGCTGGCGTACACCCTCGCGGACGGCTTCGGCTACGTGGAGCTCGGCCTCTCCCGCGGCCTGGACGTCGACGCCTTCGCCTCCGGGCTCTCCTTCTTCTTCGACGCGCACCTGGACTTCTTCGAGGAGATCGCCAAGTTCCGCGCCGCCCGCCGCATCTGGGCCCGCTGGATGAAGGAGACGTACGGCGCGAAGACCGACAAGGCGCAGTGGCTGCGCTTCCACACCCAGACCGCCGGAGTCTCCCTCACCGCGCAGCAGCCGTACAACAACGTCGTACGGACGGCGGTGGAGGCGCTCTCCGCCGTCCTCGGCGGCACGAACTCACTGCACACCAACGCCCTCGACGAGACCCTCGCGCTCCCTTCCGAGCAGGCCGCCGAGATCGCCCTGCGCACCCAGCAGGTGCTGATGGAGGAGACCGGCGTCGCCAACGTGGCCGACCCGCTGGGCGGCTCCTGGTACGTCGAGCAGCTCACCGACCGGATCGAGGCCGAGGCCGAGAAGATCTTCGACCAGATCAGGGAGCGCGGCACCCGGGCCCACCCCGACGGTCAGCACCCCATCGGCCCGATGACCTCCGGCATCCTGCGCGGTATCGAGGACGGCTGGTTCACCGGCGAGATCGCCGAGTCCGCGTTCCAGTACCAGCGGGCCCTGGAGAAGGGCGACAAGCGGGTCGTCGGCGTCAACGTCCACCACGGCTCGGTCACCGGCGACCTGGAGATCCTCCGCGTCAGCCACGAGGTCGAACGCGACCAGGTCAGCCAGCTCGCCGACCGCAAGGCCCACCGCGACGACGCCAGGGTGACCGCCGCCCTGGACGCGATGCTCGCCGCCGCCCGCGACGGCTCCAACATGATCGCGCCGATGCTGGACGCGGTACGGGCCGAGGCCACGCTGGGCGAGATCTGCGGGGTGCTGCGCGAGGAGTGGGGCACCTACACGGAGCCGCCGGGCTTCTGAGGACCGCCCTTCCCGCCGGCCCGGCGGCCTCCCACCGGGCCGGCGGGGGAGGGCCCCCGCGGGCCCTCCCCGAACGTCAGCGCGAACAGCGCCCCGCCGCCGGGCGCCGCCCCCGCCGTCAGCTCCGCACCATGGGCGCGGGCGATCTGCCGGGCCATCGCCAGGCCAAGACCCGAGCCGGGCAGGGCGCGCGCCGCCTCGGCGCGGTAGAAGCGGTCGAAGACGTACGGGAGGTCCCCGGCCGGGATCCCCGGCCCGTGATCCCGGACCGTCAGTTCGAGCCCGCCCCCATCACGTCCACCGCCCCCGCCACCGGTCCCGTACGTGCTCAGCGCCACCTCCACAGGGGTGCCCGGCGGGCTGAACTTGGCCGCGTTGTCCAGCAGGTTCGTCAGCAGCCGGGCCAGCCGCGCCGGGACACCGGGCCGGGTCTCCTGTGCCGCGCCCGCCCCCAGCTCCAGCAGGAAACGGGTCTGGGGCCAGTGCGTCCGGGCCACGGCCACCGTGTGCTCCGCCACCTCCGCGATCCGCACCTCCTCGAGGAGCGGCAGCGGCTCCTCGTCCCGGGCCAGCTCGATCAGGTCGTTCACCAGCCCGGTCACCTCCCGGATCCCCCGCCCCAGCGCCCCCGACGCCCGGTCGCGCTGCGCGGGCGTCAGACGGTCCCCGCGGGCCAGCAGCTCCGCGTTGGTGCGCAGCGCGGTCAGCGGGGTCCGCAGCTCGTGCGAGGCGTCCGCGACCAGCCGGCGCTGCGAGCTCACCGACTGCTCCAGCTCCCCGAGCATCGTGTTGAAACTGGCGGCCAGCCGCGTCACCTCGTCCCGCCGCCCCGGCGGGCCCGGCGGCAGCTCGATGCGGTGGCGCGGGTCCCGGGTCGCCGCGATCCGCTCGGCGGTCATGGTCAGCCGGGCCACCGGGGCCAGGCCCGTGCGCGACACGGCGTACCCGAGCAGCCCCGCCAGCAGGACGCCCGCCCCGCCGACCGCCGCGAGCACCACGGCCGCCTGCCGCACGCCCTTCTCCACCGGGTCCGCGCGCAACGCCACCTGGAGGGCCCGCCGGTCCCCCAGCGGGGTCGTCAGCATCCGCAGCGACTGCCCGAAGCGGGTGACGTTGCTGTAGTACGGGGCCCGCGCCCCCGCCGCCACCTCGCGTACGGGGGCGGAGACGGGCAGCGGATACGGGGCCGCCGGGTCCGCCGCCGGGTCGGCGGGGACGATCTGGGCGCAGGCGGGCGCGGAGAGGTAGCGGCACTCCCCGGCCACGGTCCGCGGCCCCTCGCCCCGGTTCTCCTGGATCACCCGGGTCGCCGACTGGGTCAGGGACAGGTCCAGCTGGTGCAGCAGCTCGTAGCGGATGACGAAGAACGCCGCCGCGCACACCCCGACCGCGACCAGCGCCACCGCCGCCGAGGCCGCCATCGCCAACCGGGTACGCAGGGGCCGCCTGCGCCGCCAGCGGGCGCCCAGCCTCCGCACCCCGCTCACGCCACGTCCAGCCGGTAGCCGAGCCCGTGCACGGTGTGGACGAGCCTCGGCTCGCCGCCCGCCTCCAGCTTCCGCCGCAGATAACCCACGTACACCGCAAGCGAGTTGGAGTCGGGCCCGAAGTCCTCGCCCCAGACCCGCTCCAGGATCACCTCCCGGGGCAGCACCTGCCCCGGGTGACGCAGCAGCAGCTCCAGCAGGGCGGCTTCGGTGCGGGAGAACTCCACCGGGCGGCCGCCGCGCCGACCGGTCCGCGTCACCGGATCCAGCGTCAGGTCCGCGAAGACGAGATCCCCGTCCGGGGCGTGCGGCGCGGCCCGCCGCAGCAACGCCCGCACCCGCGCCACCAGTTCGTCCAGCGCGAACGGCTTCACCAGATAGTCGTCGGCCCCCGCCTCCAGACCGTCCACCCGCTCGCTCACCGACGACAGCGCGGTCAGCACCAGCACCGGTGTGCGGTCCTCCATCGCCCGCAGCCTCCGGCACACCGCGAGCCCGTCGAGGACCGGCATCATCACGTCCAGGACCAGCGCGTCCGGCTCCCAGGCGGCCACCGCCGACAGCGCGGCCAGGCCGTCGCCGACGCCCCGGACCTCGTATCCCTCGACGCTCAGCCCGTCCTCGACGGCGGCCCGCACGTCCGGTTCGTCCTCGGCCACCAGGATCCTGCTCGTACTCCGCGTGCCGCTCATGCCGCTCATACCCGAAGCCTGCCAAACCGGACTCTTAGAACCCTCTTAAGCCGCCCGCCGAGAGTGGCGGCCATGCGCACACCACTCTCCGTCGTGATCGGTGCGGGCGGCACCGGCGGCCACATCTACCCCGGTCTCGCCCTCGCCGAGGCCCTGTGCCGCGCCGACCCGGACGCGGTCATCTCCTTCATCGGCACCGAACGCGGTCTGGAAACGACCCTGATCCCGGCGGCCGGCTACCGGCTGCACACCGTCGACATGATCCCCTTCGACTCCGCGCTCGGCGCGAAGCGCTTCCTGCTCCCGGCCGCCCTCCTGCGCTCCGGCGCCCAGGCCCGCTCGGTCCTGCGCACCCAGCGGGCCCAGGTCGTCGTCGGCATGGGCGGCTACCCGAGCGCCCCGGCGATCGTCGGCGCGCGGATGGCCGGGCTGCCCAGCGTGATCCACGAGTCCAACGCCGTTCCCGGCCGGGCCAACCAGTTCGCCGCCCGGCTCACCGGCAACCTCACCGTCGCCTTCGACGGCAGCCGCGCCCATCTCTCGGGCGGCGAGCGGGCGCGGACCGTCGGCATGCCGATCGCCGCGTCCCTGGCCGCCCTGGACCGGCCCGCCCTGCGCGAGGAGGCCCGCCGCGCCTTCGGGATACCGGAGGGGGCACGGGTCGTCCTCTTCAACGGCGGCAGCCTCGGCGCGGCCCGCCTCACCGCCGCAGCCGTGGGCCTCGCCGCCCGCTGGCGGGGCCGCGCGGACGTCCACCTCCTGATCAAGACGGGCCCGGCCGCGCTCGCGGAGACCCGGCGGAAGCTGGCCGATGCGGGTGCCGGGGCCGTCGAGCCGGGGGAGTCCCGGACGCCCGCCGACGCGGGACCGGGGCCCGTCGCTCAGGCGGTGCCCTACCTGGACAGGATGGACCTCGCCTACGCGGTCGCCGACCTGGTGGTGTGCCGGGCGGGCTCCGCCACGATCGCGGAGCTCGCCGCGACCGGGGTGCCCGCCGTCCTCGTGCCGTACCCGCACGCCCCCGGCGACCACCAGACCCACAACGCCCGGGTCCTCTCCGGCGCCGGCGCCGCCCACCTCGTCCCCGACGCCGAGACCACCGCCGACCGGCTGGCCACGCTGATCGACCCGCTGCTCGCCGCCCCGGCCCGGCTCGCCGTGATGGGACGCGCCGCCGACCCGGGCAACCACGCCCGCGCCGCCGACCTGCTGGCCGAGACGGTCGTCCGCCTCGCCGCCGGCCCCGTGAACCTTTCCTCAGTACAGGAGTCCACCTCATGACCGACACCATCGACAGCGCCATCGACTGGAACGGCCGCACGGTCCTCGTCACCGGGGCCGAGGGTTTCATCGGCTCCACCCTCGTCGACCTGCTCGTCCGACGCGGCGCACGCGTCCGGGCGTTCGTCCACTACAAGCCGTACGCCGACAAGGGCCACCTCGCCCGCTACCTCGACGATCCGCACGGTCCGGTAGAGATGATCGCCGGGGACGTCGGCGACGCGGGCCGGGTGATGGACGCGGTCGAGGGCTGCGACACGGTCTTCCACCTCGCCGCGCTCATCGGCATTCCGTACAGCTACGACTCTCCGGGCGCGTACGTCCGTACGAACGTCGTCGGCACCGAGAACATCGCCGAGGCCTGCCGCCGCCACTCCGTCCGCCGCCTCCTGCACACCTCTACCAGTGAGGTCTACGGGAGCGCCCGCACCGCCCCGATCGGAGAGGACCACCCGCTCCAGCCGCAGTCCCCGTACTCCGCCTCGAAGATCGGCGCGGACATGATGGCGCTGTCCCACTGGCACGCCTTCGAGCTGCCGGTGACGGTGGTGCGGCCGTTCAACACCTACGGGCCCCGCCAGTCGGCCCGCGCCGTCATCCCCACGATCCTCGCCCAACTGCACTCCGGGGCGCGGGAGATCCGGCTCGGCTCGCTGACTCCGACCCGCGACTTCACGTACGTCACCGACACCGCGGCCGGGTTCCTGGCGCTGGCCGGCTGCGACCGGGCCCTGGGGGAGAGCGTCAACCTCGGTACCGGCCGGGAGATTTCGGTCGGGGACCTCGCGAAGGCCCTCATCACTGCCTCCGGCCGGGACGCCGGGATCGTCGTGGACCCGGCGCGGCTGCGGCCCTCCGGCAGTGAGGTGCACCGGCTGCTCTCCGACAACAACCGTGCCCGCACGTGGGCGGGCTGGGAGCCCGAAGTCACCCTGGAGGAAGGCCTGGAGCGGACCTCGGCCTGGGTGGCGGAGCACCTGCACCTGTTCGCGCCGGGGCGCTACCAGGTCTGAGTCCGAGCGCCTCTGCCACGCGGCCTGGTCTACGCGGCCTGGGCGCCGGCCAGCCCCAGCAGCAGCAGCGAGGTGAAGCCGCTCGCCCACTCGGCGTCCACCGGTTCCGCGCTCACCAGGGTGCGGTGCACCACCGCTCCGGCGATCACGTCGAAGATCAGGTCCGCGTTGCGGGCGGTCGTCGAGGCGTCGTCCTCGTACCGCAGCTCGCCGCGGGCCTGGGCGCGTTCCCGCCCCAGCAGCACCAGCCGCTTCTGCCGGTCCACGATGGCCGAGCGGATCCGGAGGCGCAGCGAGTCGTCGCGGGTGGACTCGGCGACCACCGCCATCAGCGCGGTCCGGGCCTCGGGCCGCTCCAGGAGGGCGGCGAACTGGAGTACGACGCCCTGCACGTCGGCGGCCAGACTGCCCCGGTCGGGCAGCTCCAGCTCGTCGAAGAGAACGGCGACCGCGTCCACGACCAGCTCGTTCTTGCCCGCCCAGCGCCGGTAGAGGGTCGTCTTGGCGACACCGGCCCGGGTCGCCACATCGCCCATCGTCAGCTTCGACCAGCCGAGATCGACCAGGGACGCCCGCGTCGCTTCGAGGATCGCGGCGTCGGCCGCGGTGCTGCGCGGACGTCCTGTTCGGGTGGCTTTGGGGTCGCTGTCGTTCATGATGCGGCGACCATACCGGCCGGTAGGGGGAGCGGTTGTGCTCCGGTTGCCGTGAGACAGATCACCGGGAACCCCTGTCCCGGCGGGGTGATCGGCAGTTACGCTACGGGTCGTAGCGTAAGGAAGGCGGGTCGCCCCGCCCTCCGTGCGCCACGGAACGAACGAGCGACAGCCACCGGGGTTCTTCACCGAACCCCAGGCGCCGGGTGGGGACCCGGTGCCGCACGGACCGGCCGGACGGGGATCCGGAAGGTCCACCCGGGTCTTTCAGGGACCCGGTCCGTTCCGCCCCGGCCCGTCATCCCCCGCACACCGGTGGGGGACCCGGACCGGGCCGGTTCTCGCACTCGCTTTTCGGAACGGTGTGCTCAGGGGGGAGGATGTACGTATGCAGCCTAGGAACATGTCCATGAGCGGCGTTGTCGACCTCGCCGCTGTCAAGGCGGCCGGTGAGGCCAAGGCCAAGGCGGAGCAGGCCCGCGCGGAGGCCTCCCGTACCGGGGGCACCGGCGCCGTCGCGCCCGCCGCCCTCGTGATCGACGTCGATGAAGCCGGTTTCGAGCGCGATGTCCTCCAGCGCTCTGCCGAGGTCCCCGTCGTCATCGACTTCTGGGCCGAATGGTGCGAGCCGTGCAAGCAGCTGGGCCCTCTGCTGGAGCGCCTGGCCGTCGAGTACAACGGCCGTTTCCTGCTGGCCAAGGTCGATGTCGACGCCAACCAGATGCTGATGCAGCAGTTCGGCATCCAGGGCATTCCGGCCGTCTTCGCCGTCGTGGCCGGACAGGCCCTCCCGCTCTTCCAGGGCGCGGCTCCCGAGGCCCAGATCCGCGAGACGCTTGATCAGCTGATCCAGGTCGGCGAGGAGCGCTTCGGGCTGACCGGGATCGCCGTCGACCCGGACGCCGCCCCGGCGGACGAGGTCCCGGCCGAGGTGCCGGCCGGCCCGTACGACGCCGTGCTGGAGGCCGCCGCGTCGGCTCTCGACGCCAATGACTTCGGCGGCGCCGTCCAGGCGTACAAGAACGTGCTCTCCGACGACCCGGGCAACCCGGAGGCCAAGCTCGGCCTGGCTCAGGCGGAGCTGCTCGGCCGGGTGCAGAACATGGACCCGCAGGCGGTCCGCAAGGAAGCCGCGGACAACCCGGGCGATGTGAACGCCCAGATCGCCGCCGCTGACCTGGATCTGGTCGGCGGCCATGTCGAGGACGCCTTCGGCCGACTCGTCGTGGCGGTCCGCCGCACCGCCGGCGACGACCGCGACGCCGCCCGGCTGCGACTGCTGGAGCTGTTCGAGGTGATCGGTCCGGATGACCCCAGGGTCACCGCCGCACGCACCGCGCTGGCCCGCGTCCTGTTCTGACACCGGCCCGCCGTCCGCTCCGGACGCGCCCGATTGTTCCGATGTGACAAGACGGCCGCACCGCCCCTCGGGCGGGGCGGCCGTTTTGCCGTCCTGACGCCAAAGAGCGGTACGAGAAGCCCTCGCTTTACCAAATCTTGACAAAGGTGCGAGCTGTTACTCGCAGTAAGACGGGCCGGTTATTCTGTCCCGTTTCCGGGAAGTTTCCCGCCATTTGCCTTTCCTTTTCGTGCCACCCTGCGTCGCCATGTGACGGCGCCCTGTCAGGTCGCGGTTATCGAGGCGTTACTAGCGAGTAACGATCCCTCTTGTGCCACGGCCGTGAATGCACCACGATCGGCCACGCTCGGTCCACCACCTCCAGCCCGGCCTCCAGCCGGTGCCTGAGGGTCTGTTGGGTCCCCACCGAGTGGTCGGCGGCAGTGGCGCCGACCGCGGACAGGGGGGTTCCCGCCCACAGGCGGGGCCTGTCCGGCCGGCCGCGCGAAAAGCGCGGCCAGTGGTTGTCGCTCGGGGGTGAACGCCGGTGGATCGGATGCGGGACACGTCTCCGTTCGCGGGCGCTCTCCTTCCCGAGGACGTAGCACTTCTCCCATCCCGGACGGGCACGACGCCCGGCCGGAGATGTACGTCCGAGAAGAAGGAGCAAGGTATGAGTTCCCAGGTTCGCGGTGGGACGAGATGGAAGCGGTTCGCTCTGGTCATGGTGCCGAGCGTCGTCGCCACGGCGGCGGTGGGCGTCGGCCTCGCGCAGGGCGCGCTGGCCGCGTCGTTCAGTGTGTCCGGGCAGAGCTTCAAGGTCAGCACCGACAAGCTGGAGGGCGAGAACTTCGTCCAGTACGGCAGCGTCGCCGTCGGCACCGACATTGAGGGTAAGAAGCCCGAGGGGCACGCGGTCGCGGTGTCGGGCTTCAGTAGCGCCACGATCACCAACATGTGTCAGTCGGTCGTCACGCCGAAGGTCCCCTTCCTCGGCAATGTCAGCCTCATGCTGAACGCCGGTACGAACCCGAACAAGCCGGTCAGGGCGACCAACCTCTACCTGGACGTCGCGCAGCTCGACGCCGACGCCGACTTCGAGAACATCGACATCGGTGTCGGTGCCGGATCGCTGGAGAAGAAGAACAAGCCGGGGAGCATCGGCATCCAGCCGGGCACCGAGGCGAAAATGGGAGGCTTCGCGCAGCGCGCCGACAAGGCCACGCTGACCAACGTGAAGCAGACGGCGTGGGCGACCACGGCCGGCACCTTCAAGCTCAGCGACCTGAAGCTGAGGCTGCACACGGGCGTCAAGGAGTGCTTCTAGCCCTCCGGCCAGGGTGGCCGGAACGTCCCCTCAGGGCTTTCCGGCCACCCACCCTCCCCTTCTCACGGCAGTACCGGTTCCAGGGAGCTGTTTTCCATGAGCCCCGAGTCCACAGGGCAGAACGAGCACTACATGCGCGTCCTTCGGCGACGCTTCCGCGCCTGGCGGGGTAACCGTCCGTTCTGGGCCGGACTGTTCACCATGGCCGGTGGCGTTCCCATCGCCTACTTCCCGTACGCCAACATGCACCTCGGCAACATGACGCTGACGATGTCCACCACCACCGGCGCCGGTGCCCTGATCATCGGGGTTCTGCTGATCACGCTGGGTCTGACGATGTGGTTCCACCACATCGTCCGGGTGTTCGCCGGTGTCGCGGCGATCCTGCTGGCGCTGATCTCCATCCCCATCGCCAACATCGGCGGCTTCGTCGTCGGATTCGTCCTCGCCCTCATCGGCGGAGCCCTGTCCATTTCCTGGGCCCCGGGCGAGGCGAAGAGCGACGAGGAGCCGTACGACGAGCAGGGCGCACGGCGTACCCCGCCGGCGAAGGACCTGCCGTACGAGGAGTACTCCGAGGGCGAGCTCCACGCCGCGGCCGTACCCCAGCAGCAGGGCGCCGGGTCCGACCTGGCAGCCGACGCCGAGGCTGGGGGGCATCGTGCGGGGTGACGACGGACGGCAGGTCAACGCCTACCCCGGCGACGACCTCCGCGAGCGCAAGGGCCCCCGTCACGCGGCCCCCCGGAAGTCGCTGCTGACCAAGCTCCACCTGCCCAGCGGCAAGAAGGCGCTGGCGCTCGCGGCGATGCCGACGGCGGTCTTCGTGGGCATGGGGCTGACCCCCAAGCTGGCCCTGGCCGAGGACCGCGCCGACATCCCGTTCGCGCCGGGACCGTGCGTCACCCGGTCCGACGAGCCGAGCGAGTCCGAGTCGCCCGAGGCCACCCCGTCCCCGTCGGCCACGGCGAAGGACGAGAAGGACAAGGGCGAGGGCGGCGGCAAGGACGACGCCGCGACCCCCAAGCCCTCGGCGAGCGGTTCCGCCTCCGAAGCGGCCAAGGACCCGGCGGCCGGAGTGAAGCCCGAAGCCGAGGACAGGTCGGCGCGGTCCGCCGGGGAGAAGCCCACCGAGGCGCCCTCCGCGACCCCGACGCCCACGAAGTCGAAGAACCCGCTCGACCCGCTCGGGCTCGGCGACGCGCTCAAGGACCTCTTCGACGGGCCCGACAAGGCCGAGGACAAGGCCGAGGAGCCGGCGAGCCCGTCCCCGAGCCCCACGACCGAGGCCCCGAAGCCGTCCGGCGAGCCGAAGGACCCGGCGAAGGACGAGCCGAAGGACCCGGTCGGGAGCGCGGCGGACAAGGCGAAGGAGACGTCCGACAGGACGGCCGACGCCATCCGCGAGGCGGCCGAGAAGGCGGGCGAGGAGGTCGAGGAGCTCGACGAGGACGTCAAGGGACTCGACCCCAAGAGGGACGAGGACATCCCGGACGGCGCCAAGCCCCGCTTCCCGTGCCCCGAGCCCGACCCGGACGCGCTCGCCGCGGCCGATCTGGAGCCCGGCATCCCGCTGCTCCCGTCCGACCCGTGGATCCTGGAGTCGACACTGCTCACCCTCAACGGCCTGGACTACCACGGCATCGTCGAGGTGAAGAAGGCGGACGGCAGCGTCAAGAAGGTGCTGAAGTTCACCGCCAGCTCCATCGACATCAAGGACCTGCACCAGCTGACTGTCGGCCCGGCAGGCACGACCGGCCATGTGAAGTCGCGGCCCGGATCCACGTCGACGATCCGCGACGGCGAGGTGACGATGTACACGGAGGAGCTGAAGGGCAACCTCTTCGGCCTCATCCCGATCACCTTCAGCCCCAAGACCCCGCCGCCGCTGAACGTCCCCTTCGCCTTCTTCACCAAGGTGAAGGTGACCCAGGCCGGCCAGTTCGGCGGCACGCTCACCGTCCCGGGACTGAAGAACTACCTCGACGGCGGCAGGAGCTAGCCGACAGCCGCCGCCCCCGAACCCGTCCGGGAGCCGCACAGCGCCGTGGGCCGTACTCCTCACCTGGAGTACGGCCCACGGCTCTGCGGTGCGGGGCGCGGTCAGTCCCGCTCGCCGCCGCCCAGGTGGTGCACCCGGACCATGTTGGTGGTGCCGGGGACGCCGGGGGGCGAGCCGGCGGTGATTACCATCGTGTCGCCGTGGTTGTAGCGGTTCAGCTTCAGCAGCTCCGCGTCCACGAGGTCGACCATCGCGTCGGTGTTGTCCACGTGCGGGACGACGTGGGACTCGACGCCCCAGCTCAGGGCGAGCTGGTTGCGGGTGGACTCGTCCGTGGTGAAGGCCAGGATCGGCTGGGCCGTGCGGTAGCGGGAGAGGCGGCGGGCGGTGTCGCCGGACTCGGTGAAGGCGACCAGGGCCTTGCCGTCCAGGAAGTCCGCGATCTCGCAGGCCGCGCGGGCCACCGAACCGCCCTGCGTACGGGGCTTCTTGCCGGGGACCAGCGGCTGGAGGCCCTTGGAGAGCAGCTCCTCCTCCGCGGCGACGACGATCTTCGCCATTGTCTTGACCGTCTCGATCGGGTACGCGCCGACCGAGGACTCGGCGGACAGCATGACCGCGTCCGCGCCGTCCAGGATCGCGTTGGCGACGTCGGACGCCTCGGCGCGGGTCGGACGCGAGTTGGTGATCATCGACTCCATCATCTGGGTCGCCACGATCACCGGCTTGGCGTTGCGCCGGCACAGCTCCACCAGGCGCTTCTGCACCATCGGGACCTTCTCCAGCGGGTATTCGACGGCCAGGTCGCCACGGGCCACCATCACACCGTCGAACGCCGCGACGACGCCCTCCATGTGCTCGACGGCCTGCGGCTTCTCCACCTTGGCGATGACGGGGACCCGGCGGCCCTCCTCGTCCATCACCTTGTGGACGTCCTTGACGTCCTCGGCGTCCCGGACGAAGGAGAGGGCGACCAGGTCGCAGCCCATCCGCAGGGCGAAGCGCAGGTCCTCGACGTCTTTGCCGGACAGGGCCGGGACGTTGACCGCCGCGCCGGGCAGGTTGATGCCCTTGTGGTCGGAGATGACACCGCCCTCGATGACGATGGTCTTCACCCGGGGGCCCTCGACCGCCACGACCTTCAGTTCGACGTTGCCGTCGTTGATCAGGATCGGGTCACCCTTGGTGACGTCGCCGGGCAGACCCTTGTAGGTCGTGCCGCAGATCGACTTGTCGCCGGGGACGTCCTCGGAGGTGATGGTGAACTCGTCCCCGCGGACCAGCTCGACCGGGCCCTCGGCGAACTTCGCGAGCCGGATCTTCGGGCCCTGGAGGTCGGCGAGCACGCCCACCGCGCGGCCGGTCTCGGCGGCCGCCTTGCGGACGCGGTCGTAACGGCCCTGGTGTTCCTCGTGGGTTCCGTGACTGAAGTTGAAACGGGCCACGCTCATGCCGGCCTCGATCAGAGCGACGAGCTGCTCATGGGAGTCGACGGCGGGACCGAGGGTGCAGACGATTTTGGAACGGCGCATGAGGCGGATCCTATCGGTTTGTTTCGCTGCGGAATATTCCGTCTGGTGGAAGATACAAAGGGGCGCGGGGGCGCTCAGTTGTCGACCCCTCCGAGGCCCACGGGCCGCGGCAGGTCGACGAGCGCGAACGTCTGGTCGGCGATCTCCAGCTCCTCGTCCGTCGGCACCACGGCGACCGCCACCCGCGCGTACTCCGGCGAGATCAGCCGCGGCTCTCCGGACCGTACGGCGTTGAGCGAGGCGTCCACCGCCATGCCCAGCTCCTCCAGGCCCGCGATGGCAGCTTCCCGCACCGGCGCCGCGTTCTCCCCGACCCCCGCCGTGAACGCCACCGCGTCCACCCGGCCGAGCACCGCCGTATAGGCGCCGATGTACTTCTTCAGCCGGTGGACGTAGATGTCGAAGGCCAGCGCGGCCCGCTCGTCGCCCTCGTCGATCCGGCGGCGGATCACCCGCATGTCGTTGTCGCCGCACAGGCCGACCAGCCCGCTCTTCTTGTTCAGCAGGACGTCGATGTCGTCGGCCGACATGCCCGCCACCCGCTTCAGATGGAAGGTGACCGCCGGATCGATGTCCCCGGAGCGCGTACCCATCACGAGCCCTTCCAAGGGCGTCAGCCCCATCGAGGTGTCCACGCACCGCCCGCCCGCGACCGCCGAGGCCGACGCCCCGTTGCCCAGGTGCAGCACGATCACGTTCACCTCCTCCGGGGCCTTGCCCAGCAGCTCGGCCGTCTTCCGCGAGACGTACGCGTGCGAGGTGCCGTGGAAGCCGTAGCGGCGGATCCGGTGCGCGTCGGCGGTCTCCACGTCGATCGCGTACCGCGCGGCGGCCTCCGGCATCGTCGTGTGGAACGCCGTGTCGAAGACCGCGACCTGCGGCAGGTCGGGCCGCAGCGCCTGTGCCGTACGGATGCCGGTGATGTTCGCCGGGTTGTGCAGCGGCGCGACCGGGACGAGACGCTCGATCTCCTTCAGCACCTCGTCGGTGATCACGGTCGGCGCGCTGAACCTCAGCCCGCCGTGCACCACCCGGTGCCCGATCGCGGCGAGTTCGGGGGAGTCGAGGCCCAGGCCGTCCGCCGCCAGTTCCTCGGCCGCCGCCTCCAGCGCCGCCGCGTGGTCGGCGATCCGGCCCGTACGCTCACGGGGCCCGGCGGCGCCACCGGTCAGCGGCGTGTGCACCAGGCGCGAGGTCTCCTCACCGATCCGCTCGACCAGGCCGGAGGCGAGCCGGGAGCGGTCACGCATGTCGAGGAGCTGGTACTTCACCGACGAGGAGCCGGAGTTGAGGACGAGGACGCGGTGCGGTTCCACAGGGGCTGCCGTGCTTTCGTGGTCGGTAACGGAGAACGTCATACGGGGAGCTCCTCGCCCTGCGCCTGGATCGCCGTGATCGCCACGGTGTTGACGATGTCCTGGACGAGCGCTCCGCGTGACAGGTCGTTGACGGGCTTGCGCAGACCCTGGAGCACCGGGCCGACCGCCACCGCGCCCGCCGAGCGCTGCACGGCCTTGTAGGTGTTGTTGCCGGTGTTCAGGTCCGGGAAGATCAGCACGGTGGCCTGCCCGGCCACCTCCGACCCGGGCAGCTTCGTCGCCGCGACGGACGGCTCGACCGCCGCGTCGTACTGGATCGGCCCCTCCACCCGCAGCTCGGGGCGCTCCGCCCGTACCCGCTCGGTGGCCTCGCGGACCTTGTCGACGTCCGCGCCGGAGCCGGAGGTCCCGGTGGAGTACGACAGCATCGCGATCCGGGGCTCCACGCCGAACCGGGCCGCCGTCACCGCCGACTGCATCGCGATGTCCGCGAGCTGCTCCGCGTCCGGGTCCGGGTTGACCGCGCAGTCGCCGTACACGAGCACCTTGTCGGCCAGGCACATGAAGAAGACGGACGACACGATTCTGGCGTCCGGCTTCGTCTTGATGATCTCGAACGCCGGGCGGATCGTCGCCGCCGTGGAGTGCACCGACCCGGACACCATCCCGTCGGCCAGCCCCTCCCGCACCATCAGCGTGCCGAAGTAGTTCACGTCCGCCACCACGTCGACGGCCAGCTCCACCGTCACCCCGCGGTGTGCGCGCAGTTCGGCGTACCGCTCGGCGAAGCCCCCCCGCAGCTCCGAGGTGTGCGGGTCGATCAGCTGGGTGTCCGCGAGGTCGATGCCGAGGTCGGCGGCCTTCTTGCGGATCACGTCCACATCGCCGAGCAGCGTGAGGTCGCAGACGTCCCGGCGCAGCAGGACGTCGGCGGCGCGCAGCACCCGCTCCTCGGTGCCCTCCGGCAGCACCACGCGCTTGCGGTCGGAGCGGGCCTGCTCCAGCAGCTCGTGCTCGAACATCATCGGCGTGACGCGTCCGCTGCGGGCCACCGAGATCCGCTCCAGGAGCGCGCCGGTGTCGACATGGCGCTCGAACAGGCCGAGGGCGGTCTCCGCCTTGCGAGGAGTCGCCGCGTTCAACTTCCCTTCGAGGGTGAAGAGTTCGGTAGCGGTGGGGAAGGATCCGCCGGCCACCGACACGACCGGGGTCCCCGGTGCGAGCCGGGCGGCCAGCGTGAGTATCTCCTCGCCGGGGCGCTCGTCCAGGGTCAGCAGCACGCCCGCGATGGGCGGGGTGCCCGCGCTGTGCGCGGCCAGCGAACCCACCACCAGATCCGCCCGGTCCCCGGGGGTGACGACCAGACAGCCGGGCGTCAGCGCGTTCAGCAGGTTCGGCAGCATCGCCCCGCCGAACACGAAGTCCAGCGCGTCGCGTGCGAGCCCCGACTCGTCGCCGAGCAGCACCGTGCCGTCCAGCGCCGCGGTGATCTGGGCGACCGTGGGGGCCGAGAGCGCCGGGTCGTCCGGCAGTACGGAGACGGGCACCGGCAGCCGGGCCGTGAGCCGCTCCGCGATCGTCGCGCGGTCCTCGGCGGCGACCCGGTTCACCACCATGGCCAGCACGTCGCAGCCGAGGCCGGCGTAGGCGCGGTAGGCGTTACGGGTCTCGGCGCGGACGGACTCCGCGGTCTGGCCCTTGCCGCCGACCACCGCGATCACCGAGGCCCCGAACTCGTTGGCGAGGCGGGCGTTCAGTGCCAGCTCGTCGGGGAGCTGGGTGGCGGCGAAGTCGCTGCCCAGGACGAGGACCACCTCGTACTCCCGGGCCACCTGGTGGAAGCGTTCGACGAGCCGGGAGACCAGCTCGTCGGTACCCTTCTCCGCCTGTACGGCGGAGGCCTCGTGGTAGTCCAGGCCGTAGACGGTGGCCGGGCTCTGCGAGAGCCGGTAGCGGGCCCGCAGCAGCTCGTAGAGCCGGTCGGGTCCGTCATGGACCAGCGGGCGGAAGACCCCGACCCGGTCCACCTGACGCGTCAGAAGCTCCATGACTCCCAGCTCGACGACCTGACGGCCGTCCCCCCGGTCGATCCCGGTCACGTACACGCTGCGCGCCACGCGTGCTCTCCCGTCCTTGTTCGGTGCCGCGACCCGCGGGGCGTCCGGACGTGCGGTGCCGCCCCCGTGCCCGCCCGGTATTCCGCCGGGTGCGGCATTGGCCTGCATTGCCTCTTGACGATACCTGCGGGGGCCGGTATATCGCCCGCCGGAGGTCGCCGGCCCCGGACCCCACCTGCCCGCTGCTGCCCCCGGGCTCGGTCGAAAGCGCGGGGTCCGTGCCGGGCGTGGGACAATCGTCCTGGTTCAGGGCACGGGGGCCGGCGCGGCCGGCCTCCCGGAAAGCGCGACTAGCGAGCAGGAGAAACACCTCGATGCGCATCGGTATTCTCACCGCGGGCGGCGACTGCCCCGGCCTGAACGCAGTGATCCGGTCGGTCGTCCACCGGGCCGTCGTGGGCCACGGCGACGAGGTCATCGGCTTCGAGGACGGCTTCAAGGGGCTGCTCGACGGCCACTTCCGCCCCCTCGACCTCAACGCGGTCAGCGGCATCCTCGCCCGCGGCGGCACCATCCTCGGCTCGGCCCGCCTGGAGCGCGACCGGCTGCGCGAGGCCGCCGAGAACTGCGAGGAGCTGGCCCGCCGTTACGGCATCGACGCGCTCATCCCGATCGGCGGCGAGGGCACGCTCACCGCGGCCCGCATGCTCTCCGACGCGGGCATGCCGGTCGTCGGCGTCCCGAAGACCATCGACAACGACATCTCCGCCACCGACCGGACCTTCGGGTTCGACACGGCGGTGGGCGTCGCGACCGAGGCCATAGACCGTCTCAAGACCACCGCCGAGTCCCACCAGCGGGTGATGGTCGTCGAGGTCATGGGCAGGCACGCGGGCTGGATCGCCCTGGAGTCCGGGATGGCCGGCGGCGCCCACGGCATCTGCCTGCCCGAGCGCCCCTTCCAGGTCGACGACCTGGTCAAGATGGTCGAGGAGCGGTTCGCGCGCGGCAAGAAGTTCGCCGTCATCTGCGTCGCCGAGGGCGCACACCCCGCCGAGGGCTCCATGCCGTACGCCAAGGGCGCGATCGACCAGTACGGCCACGAGCGCTTCCAGGGCATCGGCAACCGCCTCGCCGTCGAGCTGGAGACCCGGCTCGGCAAGGAGGCCCGGCCGGTCATTCTCGGCCATGTCCAGCGCGGCGGCACGCCGACCGCGTACGACCGGGTGCTCGCCACCCGCTTCGGCTGGAACGCCGTGGAAGCCGTGCACCGCGGCGACTTCGGCCGGATGACCGCCCTGCGTGGCAACGACATCGCCATGGTCCCGCTCGCCGACGCCGTCACCCAGCTGAAGAGGGTGCCCGCGGAGCGGATGTACGAGGCCGAGTCGGTCTTCTGAGGGGGGGACGGTCTGCCGGGAACCGTACGGGCCGCACGGGCGGCCCGTACGGGGTCACAACCCGGCGGTCCGCCAGAACTGCTCCACCACCCGGGACAGGAACGCCCGGCCCGCGTCGCCCGTCGAACCGGAGCGCTCCTGGCCCGTGCTGCTCCAGCTCAGGGTGGAGACCATCAGGGCCTGGTAGTCGGTGTGCAGCTGTTCCAGCACGTTCTGGACCAGCACCCGGTCCAGCGGGACCAGCTTGGCCACCGGCCGGACGTACGCCTGCCAGCGCGTGGTGACCGCGCTGGTCAGCAACTCCGCCAGCTCGCCGTCGCGGCCCGTCGCCGTCATGAACTGCGCCGCCGACAGGTCCAGCACCCGGCACAGCGCCGCCGACTGTTTCTCGTTGCCCCGCCAGCGCCCCGACTCCTCCATCCGCAGGTACGAGGAGCCCGTCATCCCCAACTGCCGGGCCAGGTCGTCCACGGCCAGCTCGCGGGCCATACGGTGCTCGCGCAGAGTGGAGGCGGCGGCCAGCAGCTCCCCGGGGGCGCACCAGAGGACGCCGGCGAGGGCGGTCAGCTCGCGTTCCCCGGGCGTCGCGAGGCCGCGTTCCCAGGCGATGACGGTCTCTGCGCTGATCCGGAGTCCGTACTGGGCGGCGAGCCCGTAGGCGACATGGCCGGGAGCCATCCCCAGAGCCTCGCGGAGACGGCGCGCGGCGGGGGCGTTGAATGGTGGGGTGGGGTGCACGCGCCCCACCGTAGGAGCCCATTTCCGCCCTGGCTACGGTACGTTCCCCCCGGATCACGCTTCGTAGGAACCTCCAGCCGCGAACCGGGCGGGCGGTACGCGAACACCGTCCCATCAGCGCTTTCTTTTCCTCCTCCACAGAGTCCCGCCGGGACCGTGAAACCGGAGGGCAAGCGCTTGCCCGCCCATTCGGCGGTGTCCTGTCAGCCACCCGCGGTCAGCCAGGTGTAATGCAGCTCCGGTCGGCCGACCTGCCCATAATGCGGACGCCTCGCGGCGCTGCCGATGGTCACCAGATGCTCCAGGTACCGCCGGGCCGTGATCCGGGAGGTGCCCAGCCGCTCCCCGGCGGCGGCCGCCGTCACCCCCTCCGGCGACTCCTTCAGCACCCGCGTCACCGCCTCCAGCGTCGGGCCGCTGAGCCCCTTGGGCAGCGCGGCCGGATGCGCGCCCCGCAGCGCGCCCAGCGCCCGGTCCACCTCCTCCTGTCCGTTCGCCTCCCCGGCGGCGCCCCGGAACTCCGCGTACCGCACCAGCCGGTCCCGCAGCGTGGGATACGTGAACGGCTTCAGCACGTACTGCACGACGCCGAGCGACACCCCCTCCCGCACCACCGCGAGATCCCGGGCCGAGGTCACCGCGATCACGTCCGCCCCGTGCCCGGAGGCCCGCAGCGAGCGCAGCAGCCCGAGCCCGTGCCCGTCGGGCAGATAGAGGTCGAGCAGCAGCAGATCCACCGGCGTCCGCTCCAGCGCCCGCACCGCCGCCGCCCGGGTGTGCGCCACCGCCGTCACCGCGAAGCCCTCCACCCGCTCCACGTACATCTGGTGGGCGTCGGCGGCCACCGGATCGTCCTCCACCACCAGTACTCGGATCATGCCGTGACCTCCGTGGACGTGGACGTGGACGTGCGCGTGGACGTGGACGTGCGCGTGGACGTGTGCGTGGAATCGGGCTCGGACCGTGATCCTGCCGTACGGGCCGCAAGCGGCAGCCGCACGGTGAACCGCGCGCCGCCGTCCGGACCCGCGTCCAGCTCCACCGTGCCCCCGTTGCGGTACGCCGCCTGCCGCACCAGCGCCAGGCCGAGGCCTCGCCCCGCCCCGTGCGTCGACCAGCCGCGCCGGAACACCTCGTCCGCCGCCTCCGGGCCGATGCCCGTGCCCGTGTCCGCGACCCGCAGCAGCAGTTCCCGCTCGTCCGCTAGCGCGGTCACCGTGACCCGGGCCCGCCCCGCCGGGCTCCCGGCCGTACGGGGCGCGGGAACCAGCCCGGCACCGTCGTCGGTCCCGTCGTCGGCGCCGCCCTCGGGGCCGTCCGAAGCCGCTTCCACCGCGTTGTCGATCAGATTGCCCAGGATCGTCACCAGATCGCGCTGGGCCAGCGAGGCCGGCAGCGCCCCGTCGTCGATCAGGCTGTCCTCCGCGAGCACCAGCTCCACACCCCGCTCGTGTCCCTGGGCCGCCTTGCCGAGCAGCAGCGCCGCCAGTACCGGCTCCTCCACCGCGCCCACCACCCGGTCGGTCAGCACCTGGGCCAGCTCCAGTTCCGCCGTCGCGAAGTCCACCGCCTCCGCCACCCGGCCGAGCTCGATCAGCGACACCACGGTGTGCAGCCGGTTCGCCGCCTCGTGGGCCTGGGAGCGCAGCGCCTGCGTGAAGCCGCGCTCGGAGTCCAGCTCACCGGTGAGCGCCTGCAACTCGGTGTGGTCCCGCAGCGTCACCACCGTGCCGCGCCGCTCACCGCCCACCACCGGACGGGTGTTGACCACGACGACCCGCTCCGCCGTCAGGTGCAGCTCGTCCACCCGCGCCTCCGACGCCAGCAGCGCCCCGGTCAGCGGCGCGGGCAGGGCCAGCTCGTCGACCGTACGGCCGACCGCGTCCGCGTCCGGCCCCAGGCCCAGCAGCTCCCGCCCGGCGTCGTTGATCAGCGCGATCCGCCGCCGCCCGTCCAGCATCAGCAGCCCCTCGCGCACCGCGTGCAGCGTGGCCTGGTGGTAGTCGTGCAGCCGGCTCAGCTCGGCGGCGTTCATCCCGTGGGTGTGCCGCCGCAGCCGGGCGTTGACCACGTACGTACCGATCCCGCCGAGCGCCAGCGCCCCGCCCGCCGCGAGCGCGAGGGCGCCGAGCTGACCCCGTACCTGCGAGGAGACCCGTTCCACGGTGATGCCCGCGCTGACCAGGCCGACGATCCGCCCGTTGTCGCGGATCGGGGTCACCACCCGTATCGAGGGTCCCAGCGTGCCGGTGTACGTCTCGGTGAAGGTCTGCCCGCGCAGGGCCTTCGCGGTGTTCCCGAGGAAGGTGTCCCCGATCTGCGCCGTGTCCGGATGCGTCCAGCGCACCCGCTCGGTGTCCATGATCGTGACGAAGGCGATCCCGGTGTCCTCGCGCACCCGCTCCGCGTACGGCTGGAGCACGGCGGACGGGTCCGGGGTGCGGATGGCCTCCCGTACGGAGGGGGAATCGGCCACCGCGAGGGCCGCCACCCGCACCTGCCGGGCGGCCGTCTCCTCCGCCTGCGCGCTGCCCGAGACGTGCGCGAAGACCGCGCACCCGGCCACCACCGCGGCGATGAGCACGACCTGCATGGCGAAGAGCTGGCCCGCCAGGCTGCGAGGGAGGGTACGGGGGAGGCGCATGCCCCACAGTCTGCCTGGCCCGGCCGGGCCTCTCCTGGATGGCCGGAAAGCGACCGTGAACGATATGAACGCAAGGGTGACCGGGGTCACAGGGCGGTGGATAGTCACCGGAGCCCCCAGGGACGGGGGCCGTGACCGAGCCGAGGAGCCAGCCGTGGCAGTGGCAGCCGAACAGCGGGACCGAACCCACTATCTGTACATCGCCGTCATCGGTGCCGTCGCACTCGGCATCCTCGTCGGGTTCGTCGCCCCCGGGGTGGCCGTCGAGCTGAAGCCCATCGGCGCCGGCTTCGTGAACCTGATCAAGATGATGATCTCGCCGATCATCTTCTGCACGATCGTCCTGGGCGTCGGCTCGGTGCGCAAGGCCGCCAAGGTCGGCGCGGTCGGCGGTCTGGCGCTCGGCTACTTCCTGGTCATGTCCACCGTCGCCCTCGCCATCGGCCTGCTGGTCGGCAACGTCCTGGAGCCCGGCTCCACCCTCCACATCACCGAGCAGGCGCGGGCCGCCGGCGAGGAGCAGGCGTCGGGCGCGAGCGAGTCCACCGTGGACTTCCTGCTCGGCATCATCCCGACCACGATCGTCTCCGCCTTCACCGCGGGCGAAGTCCTCCAGACCCTCCTCGTCGCGCTGCTCGCGGGCTTCGCGCTCCAGGCGATGGGCTCGGCCGGCGAGCCGGTCATCCGCGGCATCACCCACATCCAGCGCCTCGTCTTCCGCATCCTCGCCATGATCATGTGGGCCGCCCCGGTCGGCGCGTTCGGCGCGATCGCCGCGGTGGTCGGAGAGACCGGCCTCGACGCCCTGAAGTCGCTGGCGATCATCATGATCGGGTTCTACGTCACCTGCGCGCTGTTCGTCTTCGTGGTGCTCGGCGCGATCCTGCGCCTGGTCGCCGGGGTGAACCTGTTCTCGCTGCTGAAGTACCTGGGCCGCGAGTTCCTGCTCATCCTGTCCACCTCCTCCTCCGAGTCGGCCCTGCCGCGGCTGATCGCGAAGATGGAGCACCTGGGCGTCAGCAAGCCCGTCGTCGGCATCACCGTGCCGACCGGCTACTCCTTCAACCTCGACGGCACCGCGATCTACCTCACGATGTCCTCGCTGTTCATCGCCAACGCGATGGGCGACCCGCTGAGCGCGGGCGAGCAGATCTCGCTGCTGGTCTTCATGATCATCGCCTCGAAGGGCGCGGCGGGCGTGACCGGCGCGGGCCTGGCGACCCTGGCCGGCGGGCTCCAGTCGCACCGTCCCGAACTCGTCGACGGCGTCGGCCTGATCGTCGGCATCGACCGCTTCATGAGCGAGGCCCGCGCGCTGACCAACTTCGCGGGCAACGCGGTCGCCACGGTCCTGGTCGGCCACTGGACCAAGGAGATCGACAAGGACCGGGTGAACGAGGTGCTGGCCGGCCGGGTCCCGTTCGACGAGAAGACCCTCGTCGACGACGGACACGGCCCCGCCGGCGAACCGGCCGACTCCGACGAGGTCCCCGGGCAGCGGGACGCCGTCCCCGAGCGGCCCGCCAAGGTCTGACCCGCACGCCCCTCGCAGCCACTGTGACACCCCCACGCAAGGACACCCGTATCCGCCGGTACGGGTGTCCCTTGCGTCGCCCCCCGGTGTCGCCCCGCCATGTCGCCCCCGCGCCCCGGTCCGGCCGGCCGGTGCAACCCTCCGTGCTCCGCACGGGTCTTGAGAGGCGAAGGACCGCGGTCCGCCCCCCACGCGCCCCACGACCGGAGGGCTTCATGCGCATCACCGTTCCTGGCCGGTGTGCATGAGGGGGTGTTGGACCCACTGATGTGTTCTGGGCGCATCCCGAACGGTTGTGGGTGCGCTGGGTTGCCGCTTTCGCGTCCCGCTCGGTGGCACGTCTCCGGGGGCGTGGTCCGTTGCGGGTGGGCGGGTTCCCCCACGCTTTCGTGTGCCTGGTGCGGCCTGGGCGGTCGGCACCTCCGGCACCTCGGGTTCCACGGCGGCACGGGCTCCACCGGCTCCACCGGCTCCACCGGCAGCACCGGCGGCTCCACCGACGCGGGCGGCTCCACGACCGGTGGTGCCACCCCGCGGACCGCCGGCGACCTCGCGGCGACCGGCTCGGACTCCATCCTGCCGCTCGCCGGCATGGCGGCCGTGGCAGCGGACGGCGCCGTCCGCTGGGCGGTGCGCCGGCGTTCCGCTGCCCAGGGCGACTGACCTTGCGTTGACGTCGGCGTCAAGGAATACGTTCGTCCCATGCGAATCGGGGAGCTGGCCGCACGGGCCGGGACGACGACGCGGACACTCCGCTACTACGAGTCGCGCGGGCTGCTGTCCGCGCGGCGCGCGGAGAACGGCTACCGCAGCTACGACGAGGGCGACCTGCGTCTGCTCCAGCAGATCCGGACCCTGCAGGACTTCGGGTTCGACCTGGAGGAGACCAGGCCCTTCGTCGACTGCCTGCGCGCCGGCCACCCGGCCGGGGACTCCTGTCCGGCCTCGCTCGCCGTCTACCGGCGCAAACTCGACGAGCTGGACGCGCTGATCGGTCAGCTCGCGTCCGTGCGCGCCGAGGTCGGCGCCCAGCTCGCCCGAGCCGAACTGGAGGCGTCGGCCGGCCTGCCCGGTGGCCCGGCGCCCCGCTGTGAACTGGGAGGACAACCATGATCCGGACCGAAGGTGTCACCGACGTCACCGAGGAGACCTTCGAGGCGGAGGTGCTGGGATCCGCGCTGCCCGTGCTGGTCCAGTTCACCGCCGACTGGTGCGGTCCCTGCCGCCAACTCGCCCCGGTGCTCGGCGAGAGCGCCCGCGAGGAGGCCGGCCGGATCAGGATCGTCCAGCTCGACGTGGACCGCGAACCCGGGATCCCCGTCCGGTACGGCGTGCTGGCGACACCGACCCTGATGGTCTTCCGGGCGGGCGAGCCGGTGCGGTCGATCGTCGGCGCCCGGCCGAAGCGGAAGCTGCTCCAGGAACTGGCGGACGTACTCGACCCCGGCCTGACGGGACCGTGACGGGACCGCGGCCCGACGGAACGAGGGGCGAACGGATCCCGGCCAGGCGGAACGCCCTGAGCTGGATACTTTCCCGAAAGTGCGTATCTGACCGTCAAGTGGGTTCTGGGCAGGTCCCGTCCGTCGGGCCAGCATGGTCCTCATGACGCAAGCGAACACACCGAACCCCGCCCCCGTCACCGTTCTCGGCCTCGGCGACATGGGCCGCGCCCTGGCCGGCGCCTTCCTGGCCGCCGGTCACCCCACCACCGTCTGGAACCGTTCCCCCGGAAAGGGCGGGGACCTCGTGGACCGGGGCGCGGTGCGGGCCGCGTCCGCCGAGGAGGCCGTGCGGGCGAGCGGGCTCGTCGTGGTCTGCCTCGTCGACTACGACGCCTCCGACGCGGTCCTCGAACCGCTGGCCGAAGCGCTTCAGGGGCGGGTTCTGGTCAACCTCACCTCGGACACCCCGGCCCGTTCGCGGCAGGCCGCCGCCTGGGCCGGGAAGCACGAGCTGGCCTACCTCGACGGGGCGATCATGGTGCCGATCGACGTGGTCGGCTCGGCCGAGGCGCTGGTGTTCCACTCCGGCGACCGGGCCGCGTTCGAGGAGCACGAGGCCACCCTCAAGGCGCTCGGCGAGCCCGCCACCTTCCTCGGTGAGGACCACGGGCTCGCCGCCGCCTACGACATGGCGATGCTGGACTTCTTCTACGGAGCCATGGGCGGCCTCGTCCACGCGTTCGCGCTGGCCCGTGCGGAGGGCATCGACGGCGCGTCGCTCGCTCCGTACCTCAACACGATCGCGGGCATCCTGCCGCCCATCGCCGCGTACACGGCGACCGACGTCGACACGCGTACGTACGCGGCCGAGGGTGCGAACCTCGCCATGATGGGGGCCAGCGTCGACCACATCCTGCACACCGCGAAGGATCACGGTCTGGACGTCTCGCAGCTGGCCGCGCTCAAGGGCATCACCGACCGGGCCGTCGCCAAGGGCCACGGCCCCGAGTCCTGGTCGAGCATCATCGAGGTGCTAGGGGGCGTCTGACCACCCCCCCCTGGCCGCCGAGGACTGACCCGCCGCAGACAGGGGAGGGGCCCGCCCCGCGTCCACCATCGACGTGGTACGGGCCCTAGGGCTTTCACGCCGGGCGGAACCACACCGTCGCCAGCGGCGGCAGCGTCAGCGAGATGCTGCACGGGCGGCCGTGCGCGGGCACCGCCTCCGCCTTCAGCGGCTCCTCGTTGCGCACGTCCCCGCCGCCGTAGCGGGCGGCGTCGGTGTTCAGGACCTCCACCCAGCCCTCGGTGCCGGTCTCCGGCACCCCGAGGCGGTAGTCGCTCCGGACCGCCGGGGAGAAGTGGGAGACCGCGAGCAGCGGGGAGCCGTCCGCGTCGTACCGCAGGAACGCGAAGACATTGTCCTCGGCCGCGCCGCCGTCCACCCAGCTGAACCCCTCCGGCACGGTGTCGCGCTGCCACAGCGCGGGCACCGCCCCGTACACCGCGTTCAGGTCGCCGACCAGGGTCCGCACCCCGCGGTGGTCGCCGGACGCCTCGTAGGAGGGGTCCAGCAGCCACCAGTCCGGTCCGTGTCCCTCGGACCACTCCGCCCCCTGGGCGAACTCCTGTCCCATGAACAGAAGTTGCTTGCCGGGATGGGCCCACATGAAGCCCAGGTACGCGCGGTGGTTGGCGCGCTGCTGCCACCAGTCGCCGGGCATCTTCGCCACCAGTGCCTGCTTGCCGTGCACCACCTCGTCGTGCGAGATCGGCAGCACGTAGTTCTCGCTGTACGCGTACACCATCGAGAACGTCATCTCGTCGTGGTGGTACTTGCGGTGGACCGGTTCCTTGGCGATGTACTGGAGCGAGTCGTGCATCCAGCCCATGTTCCACTTCAGCCCGAAGCCCAGGCCCCCGCCGTCGGTGGGCCGGGTGACACCGTCCCAGGCGGTGGACTCCTCGGCGATGGTGACGACACCGGGGTTGCGGCGGTAGACCGTCGCGTTCATCTCCTGGAGGAAGGCGACCGCGTCCAGGTTCTCCCGGCCGCCGAACTCGTTGGGCGACCACTGCCCGTCCTCGCGGGAGTAGTCGAGGTAGAGCATCGAGGCCACCGCGTCGACCCGCAGCCCGTCGATGTGGAACTCCTCGCACCAGTACGTGGCGTTGGCGACGAGGAAGTTACGTACCTCCGTGCGGCCGTAGTCGAACTCCAGCGTCCCCCAGTCCGGGTGCGCCGCGCGCCGCGGGTCGGAGTGCTCGTACAGCGGCCGTCCGTCGAACTCCGCCAGCGCCCAGTCGTCGCGCGGGAAGTGGGCCGGGACCCAGTCCATGATCACGCCGATGCCCGCCCGGTGCAGGGCGTCCACCAGGAAGCGGAAGTCGTCCGGGGTGCCCATCCGCGAGGTCGGCGCGTAGAAGCCGGTGACCTGATAGCCCCAGGAGCCGCCGAAGGGATGCTCGGAGACCGGCATCAGCTCGACGTGCGTGAAGCCCAGGTCCTTGACGTAGGCGGGGAGTTGTTCCGCCAGTTGGCGGTACGTCAGCCCGGGGCGCCAGGAGGTGAGATGGACCTCGTACACCGAGAACGGGGCCTCGTGGACCGGCCGGTCGCCCCGGTGCGCCATCCAGTCCGCGTCCTGCCACTCGTGGTGCTTGGCGGTGACGATCGACGCGGTCGCGGGCGGCACCTCGGTGCGCCGGGCCATCGGGTCGGCCCGCACCGTGTGCGAACCGTCCGGGCGGCAGATGTCGTACTTGTACAGCGCGCCCTCGCCGACTCCGGGCAGGAACAGCTCCCACACCCCGGTCGAGCCGAGCGAACGCATCGGGAAGCCCGTGCCGTCCCAGTAGGAGAAGTCACCGGTGATCCGCACGCCGCGCGCGTTCGGCGCCCAGAGGGTGAACCGGGTCCCGGTCACCCCCTGGTGCTCCATCGGCTCGGCGCCGAGAGCCCGCCACAGCTCCTCGTGGCGGCCCTCGCCGATCAGATGCAGATCGAGTTCGCCGATCGCGGGCCAGAAGCGGTACGGGTCCTCCACCTCGATGGTGTTGTCGTCGTAGGCCACTTCGAGCCGGTACGCGGGAGCCTCCGGCACCGGCAGCACACCGGAGAAGAAGCCGTCGCCGTCGTCGTGCAGCCCGGCCCGCAGCCCGGTCGCCAGCACCGTGACGGACCGCGCGAACGGCCGCAGCGCCCGCACCAGCACCCCGCCGGGGATCGGGTG
>NZ_NEUE01000133.1 GCF_002910905.1 Streptomyces sp. SM11
CTGCGCTCCTGGAGGCAGTGGGGCCGGCCGCTGCGCGCCCGGCTGGCCCGCGCGGTGCGCGGCCCTGGTTGCGGGGTGTGATGGTGCGGCTAGTGGGGCCTCCAGTTGGGTAGTTGGGAGGAGCGCGGGGCGCTCCTGGCGGGTCCGCTGCGCTCCCCCGCCTGACGGTCCTTCCGGCTGCGCCTCCAGAACCTTGAGGGCCCGCGATGCGGGCCGGGCTGGCTATGAGGGTGGGGACCGCTCGTTCGTGTCGGGTTTCAGTGTAGCGGGTGCATCCGAGAGATGCACATGTAACATTGGCGGAAGCGTAAGACATGCTGGATCTGGAGGATGAGCATGCAAAGTCTGCTGACGTTGCTAGGGGCAGTCCTCGGCGGAAGTTTGGTTCTCTTAGGTGACCTGATTCGCCGGAGAGTCGAGAGGAGGAAAGCGAACGTAGTTCGGCTTGTAGAAGCAAGTTCGCGACTCTCCTCCATGTACAACCGGCTTTGCGGAGAAATGCTTGACGCGGCTGTAGCCGGTGTAGCTGTTTCGGATCTGACTGTCGCAGATCCTCTTCGCTATGAGGTGGTAACCCAGTTCTATATGACTCCTGGCAGTGAGCAGCTCCGCTCACGTGCGTCGCGTCTGATCGATGCGTACGGCCAGCTTCGGGATTCATACGGTACCGATTCGGCTTGGGTAGCAGCGCGGAACGAACACGGCTTGGCGTTGCGCGAGTTCGAGTCCGCTGTTCGCGAAATCGTGCACCGTGATCACATCTGACGCGCATCTTGAGTGTCTTAATTGCCAAAATCGTAAAGGTGGGAAAGTCTGTGATTCAGCTCAAGGAACACCAGCTGGACCAAAAGTCTGCGTTTCGAAAGTGGGTAGGATTCCCTGCAAGATCAGCTGTGCCCCCACAGGGTGCCCGTGGCACGCTCGTGTCAGCGACCGGCTCCGGCAAGACGATCACGGCCGCCGCGTGCGCGCTGGAGAGCTTCGCGGACGGCCGGATCCTCGTCACCGTCCCGACCCTGGATCTGCTCGCGCAGACCGCCCAGGCGTGGCGCCTGGTGGGCCACCAGGCGCCGATGGTCGCGGTGTGCTCGCTGGAGAACGATGCGGTGCTCAACTCGCTGGGCGTGCGGACGACCACGAACCCGATCCAGCTTGCCCTGTGGGCGGGGTCCGGGCCGGTCGTCGTGTTCGCCACGTACGCCTCTCTCGTGGACCGCGAGGACGTCGACGCACCCATGGGCCAGGGGAAGATTCGCGGGCCGCTGGAGGCCGCTCTGGCGGGCGGTGAGCGGCTGTACGGACAGCGCATGGACGGTTTTTCGCTCGCGATCGTGGACGAGGCACACGGAACCGCTGGTGATCTTGGTCGTCCGTGGGCAGCCATCCATGACAACCAGCGCATCCCGGCGGACTTCCGCCTCTACCTCACCGCGACCCCGCGCATCCTCGCCGCACCCCGCCCCCAGAAGGGCAGCGGCGGCCAGGAAGCGGCAATCGCGACGATGTCGGACGACCCGGACGGCGTGTTCGGCGCCTGGCTCCCCGGCGCGGAACTCGGACTCTCAGAGGCGATCGAGCGGGAGATCCTCGCCGGGTTCGAGATCGACGTCCTGGAGATCCGCGACCCCTCGCCGGTTCTCGGAGAGTCGGAGGAGGCGCGGCGGGGCCGGCGGCTGGCTCTGTTGCAGACCGCGCTCCTGGAGCACGCTGCCGCGCGGAACCTCCGGACGGTGATGACGTTCCACCAGAAGGTCGAGGAAGCCCGCGCGTTCGCGGACAAGCTGCCCGAGACCGCAGCCGAGCTGTACGTCAACGACGCATCCGACGCCGACCTGGCGGCCGCCGACAAGCTGCCGAAGTCCTCCATCGAAGCGGCCTTCTACGAGCTGGAGGCCGGCCGCCACGTACCCCCCGACCGGGTCTGGTCGGCATGGCTGTGCGGCGACCACCTCGTCCGCGAGCGACGCGAGGCTCTGCGCCAGTTCGCCAACGGCATCGACGCCACCGGACGCCGGGTGCACCGCGCCTTCCTCGCCAGCGTTCGCGTTCTCGGAGAAGGCGTCGACATCACCGGCGAGCGCGGGGTCGAGGCCGTCTGCTTCGCCGACACCCGCGGCTCCCAGGTCGAAATCGTGCAGAACATCGGCCGGGCTCTCAGGCTTAACCGCGACGGCACCACAAAGGTCGCCCGCATCATCGTGCCGGTGTTCCTGGAACCCGACGAGGACCCCACCGACATGGTCGCCAGCGCCAGCTTCCGCCCCCTTGTAGCCGTCCTTCAGGGCCTGCGTTCGCATGACGAACGCCTGGTCGAGCAGCTCGCTTCCCGGGCGCTCACGAGCGGCAAGCGCAAGGTCCACGTCCGGCGCGACGAGAACGGCCAGATCGTCGCGGCCGGAGGCGACGGTGACGGCGAGGACCAGGAGGACAAGGACACCCAGGCCGCCGCCGAAGCCGCCCTGCTCCACTTCTCCAGCCCCCGCGACGCAGCGACCATCGCGGCGTTCCTCCGGACCCGGATCTACCGGCCGGAGTCCCTGGTGTGGCTGGAGGGCTACCAAGCCCTCATCCGGTGGCGGAAAGGGAACGGGATCACCGGCGTCCACGCCGTCCCGTACGACGTCGAGGTCGAGGTCGGCGTCACGAAGGACTTCCCGCTCGGCCGATGGGTCCATCAGCAGCGGAAGGCCTTGCGGGCGGGTGAGCTGGAGGAGCGGCGCAAGACTCTGCTGGACGCGCCGGAGGGCGGAATGGCGTGGGAGCCGGGCGAGGAGGCGTGGGAGAACAAGCTCGCCGCGCTCCGGTCCTACCGGCGGGCGACCGGGCACCTCGCACCCCGTCAGGACGCGGTGTGGGGCGAGGGGAAGGCGATGGTGCCGATCGGGCAGCACATGGCCAACCTCCGCCGGAAGGGCGGCCTCGGCAAGGACCCGGAGCGGGCAGCACGGCGTGCGGCGCAGTTGGCGGCGATCGACGAGGACTGGAACTGCCCCTGGCCGCTGAACTGGCAACGCCACTACCGGGTCCTCGCCGACCTCGTCGACGCCGACGGGACCCTCCCCTACATCGCCCCCGGCATCACATACGACGGAGACGACATCGGCACCTGGCGGTGGCAGCAGCAGAACGCGGGCGTCCAGGCGCAGCTGATGCCCGAACAGCGCGAGCGGCTGGCCGCGCTGGGCATTCCCGTCATCGAGCCCGCCTCTCCCGCCCCGGCAGCACCCCGCGCGACGAAGGCCAAGGCGAAGGGGCCGGGCAGGGCGCAGGCGGCGTTCCAGCGGGGCCTGGCGGCCCTCACGCAGTGGGTGGAGCAGGAAGGCGCCGACCGGCCGGTGCCTCGCGGCGCAGTCGTCGAGATCGCCGTCGACGGCGAAGCCAAACCGGTAGCCGTGAAGCTCGGAGTGTGGATCTCGAACACCAAATCGAGAAAAGACCGGCTGGACACCGACCAGCTCGCCGCCCTTGCGAAGCTGGGCATGGACTGGGCGAAGGCATCTGCCTGAACGAAAGAGAGGGTTCACCGTCGCCCGGTGAACCCTCTCTTCGGGATGGATGTGCGGACGGGCTCCGTCCACACACCTACTTCTTCTTGGGGGTCTCGTTGACCGTGGTCTTGGGGTGACGCTTGACGGTGGACTGCTTGACGAACTTGCCGGTGATCGCGCTGCGTCCGCGGCCGCTGCTGGAGGTGGTTGCCTTCTTGGGCATGGTGAGTTACTTCCTTTCGAGTTAACCTCGCTGTCTCGATATCGAAACAGTACGTCGAGATTAGATCAGCAATGTTGTGATAGTCAAACAGTGTTTCGGAAGTGACTCCCTTGGGATCGGAAGGACCGAAGTGGCCAAGGACCAAATCGACGTCGAGGCGCTCTACTCGGCGCTCGACGCCCAACGAGCCGCCCGCGGGCTCTCTTGGCGGCAACTGGCCAAGGAACTCCAGGTCAGCCCGTCCTTGCTCTCCCGGATGGCCAACGGACTGCGCCCAGACGCGGACGCCTTCATCACCCTGGTGCAGTGGCTCGGAGTCCCGGCCGAGCAGTTCGCCGTGGGGGGTGACGCGCCCGCGCAGCGAGAGGAGCCGGAACTGGTCACGCAAATCGGATCATTGCTCCGGGCCCGTAAGGACCTCGAACCCGAGGACGTCGCGTATCTGGAGACCGTCATCAACGCCACGGTGCGCCGTGTGAAGACCTTGCCCCGGGACAAGGAGGCGTAGTGCGAAGAGGGTTCAAGGCAGAGGCGAAACGCCTGGCACTGGAAGTCAGAGAAGAGCTCGGCATCACGGCGCACGAAGCGATGGACCCGTACGCGCTCGCGGAGCTCTACGGCATTGACGTCTTCACCTTGCACGACGTCGCTGAGGACCACACCGAAGCGACGGCCGCTCTGCGCCACTTCACCGAGATCCGTCCCGATGTCTTCTCCGCAGCGGTCCTGTGCCTGGGCCCCCGCCGGGTGATCGTGGAGAACTCCGGGCACGAACGGCCCCGGCGGGCCTCCACTCTCGCGCACGAGATGTCGCACGTCCTCCTTGAGCACGAGTTCACCACGCTGCTCCGAACCTCGGGACCTGAGTGCCGCAACAGCGACCACGACCAGGAGAGCGAAGCGGCAGAGCTCTCCGGGGAGCTGCTCCTCCCCTCGGATGCAGCCCGCCGGCTGGCCTATAACGGCGTACCCGACGAATCCGTAGCCGCCCGCTTCGGCATCAGCACCGAGTTCGCGCGCTGGCGGATGAATGCGACGGGTGCCCGGCGCATAGCTCAGCGCGCAAGGGCCCGAAGCAGCCGCTGATTACAACCCCACCGAGACCTATCCGGCAGGGGTCCTCCAAGGACCGTCGCCTTGTTCTGGCGGACCCACCCCGCCCGGTCGTTCCTGTCGGCTCCGTGAAGCAAAGACTGTCAGCACGAGCGATACTCCGCGCCGACGGCCCTGCGATACTCAGACCGTGCCCTTGATCCGCGACATCACCGAGGTCGACCACTCGGTGGTGGAAGAAATCCTGGACTCTACTGGCCTCACCATCTGCGGGCCCTACGACCCCGAGGGCATGGAGGTCGTCGTGGCTGAGGTCTGCGGAACTGTTGTCGGGGTCGCCGAGTTCCATCTCCACTGCGCTTTCGGACACGACGAAGGCCGGGAGACGCATGCCGGCGAGCAGGCGTTCGTCTTGACCGTGGCCGTTGCCAATGCCTGCCGTCGCAGCGGAGTCGGCCGCGCGCTCCTCACCGAGGTAGCCCGCCGGGCCCACGAAGCCGGACATACTTTCCTGGCCCTGGTCCCACAGGACGGCGACGACGCAGCCAGTCGGCTGGCATTCTTCCGGGCATGCGGGCTCAAGCCCTACGGGTCCGACCAGCCGGGCGCGGCCTGGGGCTGCCCGGTCTCGGAGATCTTCGGCGCGAGCGTGGCGGGGCCAAAGCGCGCTGAGCTCTCAAAGGGACACGCGCCGGGTGGAGCTCCCGCCTAGCCCCTCTTGGGGACTCGATACCAGAAGGACAACACCGGGATGTCGGCGACGTCCGTCGTCACCTGAGCCGCCGACTTGTCGCCGGTGCTCGCCCAAGGCTCGTAGCTTGCGTCAGCCAGCGCTGTCCCAAGAACGCAGAAACCTGGCAGGCAGTGGCAGACGACCTGGGAGAACTGACACGACAGACTGCAGGTGCCGGCCTTGCCGACTGGCGGCTTCGGGAGGCAGATGTGGGACAGATCGAGCAGGGGTTGGAGCGCGCGTTGCGCACCCGGCCCGTTCCTTCAAGCAACGGAGCCCGCCTGCGGTTTCTGCTGGCATCACACGGTGGTTCCACTCGGAGGGTAGCCGCCGTGCTAGGGGTGTCCCAGCGCACCGTGCAGCGGTGGGTGACGAAGAAGCCAGGAGCTCGTCGTCCCCCGGGTCCGCGGCATCTCCGATCGATCGAGGAAGCGGTCCTGGCTCGTTGGCAGCCCCGGATACGAGCCCGTCGGCGTGCCCAGGCAGAGGCAGAGGGGTTCGTCTTCCATACCCGGGCGCGATTTGGCTTCGCCGCGCCAGCAGGTTCCTCGGACGATCCGCGGGTGCGGTGGATCACCCAGGACCTGCCGGGAGAGGTAGCCCGGGAGCTGTTCGCCGCCCGGGACGCCGGCGCGGGCGAGCAGCAGCAGACGGTGATCCTCGCCCGCGCGCTGGGACACAGCTACTTCCGCGAATGGGGCCGCCGGGCCCACGGTCTGCACATCGTCTTCAGCGACGTCGAGTTCGCCGACTTCTCGATCGACTGAGCCTGCCCCTTCGAGCGACCGCGTCAGGGTGTTCAGGGTCGTGAGTGCCTGACGCGACTTGTCGGCACCGCTTCGTACCGCTCGGCTTCCTGCCGCTCGCGCCAGTCCCACTCCACACGGCCGACCGGGCCTTTGCGGCGGGCTGCGGGCGGCTGGGGTGGGCGCAGCTTGGCCGTCTCCGCCACGCGTAGCAGGTGCGCACGGTCACCTGGCGCGGCGAGCAGTTCCTGGTCCTCGCCGGATACGAGCCGGGTGAAGTAGGCCGCCGCTCGCAGGAAGATGCCCGCCCAGGGTGGTACGGGGTGGGTGGCGCAGCCGTCGGTGTAGCGGGCGCGGTCGTGGAGGGCGAGCGTGGCCGCGGCGGTGTCGTAGTCGCGGGGGCGTGCGGTGGCGAGTTGTTGGAGGGAGGCGCCGGTGAAAAGCGCGGCGGCAACGGCCGCGGCCAGGCGAGGATGTGCGGTCGCCGCGTGCAGTCGGTGGGCGACTTTCTGGGTGGTGTGCGCGGTGAGAGGAACGGGCGGTGGGCGGTGCCGCCAGATGATCGGGGGTGGGGTGCACGGGTCGGTGCAGGGGCGGGGGCTGTCGTAGGAGATGAGGCGTTCCAGTGCGGGCAGGGTGAGCCACCGGCCGGCCGTCCCGGCGGACTCATCTGCGAGCGGGGGTTCGGCGATAGGCATGCCGTAGTAGTGGCGGCGGGCTGCGTCGAGGTCGGTGGTGAGGGAGTAGTCGGCCGTCTGGAGGGCTTGGTACAGGGCGGCGGGAAGGCGGGGACGGTGGCAGACCAGGGTCAAGTGGATACCTGTGAGGGCACGCAGCTCCAGGAGTCGCATTGTGCGGTGGGTGGTGAGGCGGTGGGCGCGCAGGACGGTCAGCCGGGTGACGGGCAGGGCGGTCATCCAGGCCGTGGCGGCTTCCCAGGCGGGCTGACGACCGCCTGGGAAGCGGCCGGTGAGCAGGGGCGGTTTGCCCAGGGCGGCGAGAAGGTCGTGGGCGAGGCCGGTCTCGCTGGTGGTGCCCGGTCCGGGGTGCAGCGTGATCCGGCCGGACGGCGGATGGTGGGCGGCCAGGGCGGTGTGGGTGTGGATGACGTCGTCATCGCGGTCGATGACCACGGTGACGGACGGCGGCCGCGTGGCGGGAGGCATGGCGGTGTGGTGGTCAGCCAAGGCGGCTGAAGGCCCAGCGCAGCAGTTCCTGATCCACGCGGGAGCGGCCGGTGCGTGCCAGGGCGGTGCGGGTGTGCGCGGTCAGCTGGGCCCAGGCGCGGAAGTTGCCGTGCGCGGCATGCTGGTCGGCGAACGTGATGTCGTCGGGGTCGGCGTCGGCCCAGATCGGGTGGAACAGCGGGATGACGTCGAGGACCTCGTCGGGTGTGAGGCGGGTGAAGTGCTGCCAGATGAAGATGCGGGAGGAGAGCATCGGTTCGCGGCGCAGCACGGTGTGGCAGCCCTCACCGCCGACGAAGATGATCGCGAGCTGGGTGGAGGGCTCGTCCCACAGGTAACGGAAGTACTCGAACGCCTCCCCGTTGAGCCACTGGGCCTCATCCACGAGGAAGGTACGGGGGCGTTCGGCCAGAGCGGTCTTCAGCAGACGGTCGAACTCGCTTGGGTGGCGCGGCGGCTCGCCGGCCAGGTCGAGCGCGGTGAACAGCTCGTAGCGCACCGCACGGGCGGTGGGACGGGCCCGGAAGGTGACCCGGCGGACATCCTCGCCCGGTTCGAGTTCACGCAAGCAGGTGTTGACCGCGAGCGTCTTGCCGAATCCGGCACCGCCGTGGATACACATCATCGCGCGGGCAGCGACCGTATCGCCGATGTTCTCCCGCGCGGTGAGCAGAGCGCGGGTGGTGACCACGGAAGCGTCGGGCAAGTCGACGTACTGGTAGGTGGCAGCGGTCACGTGGCGTCTCCTGCGGGTCGGGAGTCGGGCTCCGGCGCAACGTCCGCTGACGGGTCGGCTGGCGCTGTGCCGGCCGCGAGGGCGGGCGGGGTGCGCCAGTACGCCGGAGGCGGGGCAGGCGGGATCAAGTCGGGAAGTGCCAGCCGTGCGACGTCGGTGTAGTCGGAGGCGGCGAGTTCACGCTCGGCCTGGGCGGCCGTGACGGCTCCCAGCCGCCGGGCGGGCTCCGCGCTGGTGGTGGGGGCGAAGCGCTGGCGGCGCAGGCGTTCGGCGGCCTTCGTGTCGGCCCGCAGGCGCCGGGCGCGCTCCGCGCGTGCCTCGCGCAGAGCCTGCAGTTGCTCGGGGGTGGCCGCGTCCGTGAGGTGCGCCGGGCCGAGGTGGCGGCCGCGGGCGTCGCAGACCTCGATCTCGTGGTCGTGGTGGGGCATGTAGCGCACGCGGACCTGGCGGCCGGCCTGGCCGGTCATCCACGCGGCGGTGTAGGTGCGGCCGCGCCAGCTCACGCCGTGGCTGGTCAGCTTCCTGGGCCGGCCGTCGTCCTCAAGGGTGAAGGCCCACAGGTCGGCGGCGGGGATGTCGGTGACAGGGGTCGGATCGGCCTGCCACGCCTCCAGCGGCGTACGGCCCGACAGGGCTTTCGGGCGGTGCGCGGTGTTCCACCAGTTCGTCCACTCCAGGACCTCTGCGGTGAAGTCCTGGAACGACAGGGCGGACAGCGCCCCCGCAGGACGTCCGCGCCGCTCCGAGCGGGGCCTGGTGGGCCCGGCGGTGTAGCCGGGCAGGGCGGCGAACAGCATCCGGTCCGCAGCCCGGTTGAGGCTTTCCACCGTGCCTTTCAGATACGGGCTGTAGGCGGGCAAGTCCTTGACCGTCACACCCATCGCACCGAGCGCGGTGGTTACGGCGGCCGACAGGAAGTCCTTGCCCCGGTCCATCCTCACCAGCTCCGGCACTCCCCCGGCCGGGCCGTAGGGATCGTCCCGCACCACTGCGGCGCGCAAAGCAGCCAGTACCGACGCGCGGGAGGGATGGCCCGGGGTGACAGCGGTACCGGTGATGACCTTAGTGGCGGTGTCGATGAACCAGGTGATCCACGGGCGCACCAGGTCGCCGTCAGCGTCGACCAGCAGCGGGGCCTGGACGTGGTCAGTCTCCCAGGCGTAGTTGCGCCATGACGCCGGCCGCTTGCCGAACACGTCATGGGCGCGTGCTGCCTCCGGTCCGCTGGCGAGACCGGCGCGCTCCCCCGCCGTCAGATCGCGGCGCAGCGCGCGCAGGAACGTCGACAGGGACGGGACCGGATCCAGCAGCGGCACCTGCGACAGGGCTGCCCCGCCCGGCACAGCCACAAGGCCGGGCGGGACGGGCCCAGCAGCGCCGGACGTATGTGCTGGTACGCCCCCGGCCTCGGCTGCGGCGCGCTCCACGAGCTGGCGGTGGACTGCGGAGGCGTTGCCGTGCCAGTACGCCAGCAGCACCCGGATTTCCGCGGTGATCTCGAACCTGCTCGTGTGGCGGGCTCCGGGGTGCGCAGCCGCCTCCGGGCTCTGGGACGCCTCAGCCAGCCACCGCCACACCGTGCGCTCCGATGCCCCCAGGCACTCCCCCGCCAGCCGCACGTGCTGCCGCGATAGACCGCCCCGGGCCCGCAGCGCCAGCAGGCGGCGCACCGCAGGCGCCCGCAGCGCAACCAGCGACTGCTTTGCGAGCACGCCGGCCGGATCCCCCGACGGTGGCGGCCACTGTCCTCCCGCGTCAACGCCGTGGCCGCCGTTGGTGTCCCTCGATCGGCTGTCCGTCATCTCGCCGTTTCCCTCCTTGCCGAACGGGGTGAGGTTCTCTGCCGCCGGAACCGATGCGTCCCGGGCGCGTGAGAGTGGCGGTCATGAGTACGGACCGAGCCGGGCGCAGGCCTGGTCGATCGCGTCCCGATCCACACCCGCACCGAGGTCGCGGCCCCGGGCTGCACAGACATGTGAGGTGATCTTCGCCCAGGTACGGAAGTTGCCGCAGGCGGTCTGCTCATCCGCCCGCCCCAGGTCGGCCGGGTCAGCGTCCTCCCACACTGGGTGGAACAGACCCAGCGTCCGCGGTATGTCCTGCGTGTCGAGGCGGCTGACCTGGTGCCAGGTCAGAACCCGGGAACGCATCGCCGCGGCTCGGGCCAGCGCCCGCTCGCTGCCCGCCCCGCACAGCACCAGGGCAGCCGCACAGCCCGGCGAGTCCCACAGCTGCCGCAGGTAGTCCAGCACCGGCTGCGACAGACGCTGCGCGTCGTCGAGGAACAGCACACCCGGCTCAGCCAGCGCCTCAGCCAGCGCTTGGTCGGCCGGTCCGGCCCGGTGGGTCAAGGACCCCGACGGCAGTCCCAGCGCTTCGCACAACGCGGCCCGCACTTGCGGCAGCCCGGCTGACTCCCACCACCGCCCGCCACACCGGCACCCGGGCAGGCAGCAGATGCAGAGCCTGCTCGACCGCGACCGTCTTCCCCAGCCCCGTGTCCCCGTACACACAGCCGATCCCCCGCGCGGCGACCGTATGCCCCACCGCCTCCACCACCCCGGCCACCTGCCGTGTGGACACCAGCCGCGCTCCCGGCGCGTACAGGCGCACTCCACCCGACACCCGGGTACGCGAAGCGGTCTTCACCGCGCCGGGCCGCTGTTCACCGCCCGTGCCGGACGGCATGGCATGGCATGGCATGGCATCCGGGCCGTCCACGACCGGCGGACCGTTCGCACCCTCTGCGAAGCCGAGTTCAGCCAGCGCCCGGTCGTACCGGCTCGGCTCCACCCGGCCCGACGCCGCCCGGGCGACCTGAAGCACCCGGCCCGCCCGCAACTCGTCCTTGATCGCACGGTGCAGGGTCGCCAAGGACGGCACAAACTCCGCCCCCCAGTGCTCCAGGACGCCCTCGTCCTGCGCCCGGAGCATCCTTCGGCGCAGTTCGGCGACGTTCCCGCCCGCCTGGGTCAGCACCTCCCACAAGGCGTCCCCCACCACGAACCCGCCCTGCCGTGGCCGCGCCTCCAGCCGCCCCTCGCGTCCCTCGCGTCCCTCGGCCAGCCACCGCCATACCGTCCGCTCCGTCACGCCCGCTAAACCTTGATCCACCGACGTGATGTCTGTGGATGACTCTTCCGGAAACGAGGAAGTGCCTTGTGACCTGTGATGATGGGAGTTCTTCAGGCTTCCAGCACGCACGATCGGCAAGGCACTTCCGAGATGCAAGTTTCCCATACGCCGGCGGCGGTCTCCGCTGCGTTCGATGATCCGAATCTGGTCGCGCTGGCCGGGCTGGTTCCGGTGATGCGGCTGGCCGAGCGGTGTGGTCTTTCGCGTCTGGTGGCCCAGAAGGTGAGGCTGACCGGGACAGCGAACGGCGCGGGGGCCGCGGCGGGTGCCAAGGTCAGCAGCATCGTGGCCGGCATGGCGGCGGGGGCGGACAGTATCGACGACCTCCACGTGCTGCGGCACGGTGCGATGCCGGCCCTGTTCCGGGGGATCCGCGCGCCGTCCACGCTGGGCACGTTCCTCCGCGCGTTCACCCACGGCCACGCACTCCAACTCCACGCCGTCCACCGCAGGTTCCTCGCCGGTCTGGCCGCCCACACCCCCCTGCTGCCCGGCTCCGGCACGACGGCGTTCATCGACGTCGACTCCACCCACAAACGGGTCTACGGCCGGGCCAAGCAGGGCGCCGAGTACGGCCGGTTCAAGGGCATCCGCACCATGCACCCCCTGCTCGCCACGATCTGCACCCCACAGTCGCGCCCGGTGATCGCCGCAGTACGGATGCGCCGCGGCAAGGCAGCCGATTCCCGTGGAGCCCCGAAATTCGTCAGCGAGGCACTCGCCACCGCCGCCGAGGCGGGCTGCACCGGCACCCGGATCCTGCGAGCGGACTCGCAGTTCTACAACGGCGGGGTGATCGCCGCCTGCCGCCGGGCCGGAGCCCGCTTTTCGATCACCTGCGGGATGAACCCCTCCATCAAACGGGCCGTCCTGGGCATTCCCGACGGGGCATGGCAGCAGATCACCTACCCCACCGCGGTGCCCGACCCGGAGACCGGCGAACTCATCTCCAACGCCGAAGTCGCCGAGATACCCGCCTACACCGCGTTCACCGGCCGCAAGAAGAGCGAACGGGTCACCGCCCGGCTGATCGTGCGCCGGGTCCGTGACCTGGCCAAACCCGCCGTTGTGGGCGAACAGGGCGAGTTGTTTCCCGTCTGGCGCTACCACCCGTTCTTCACCGACCAGCCCGCCCCGACGCTCCAGGCCGAGCAGGAACACCGTCACCACGCCGTCATCGAGCAGGTCATCGCCGACAGCAAAGCCGGGGCTCTGGCCCACCTTCCGTCCGGAAACTTCAACGCCAACGCCGCCTGGCTCACGCTGTGGGCGATGACCTACAACCTGCTGCGGGCCGCCGGCGCGCTGGCCTCCACGTTCCACGCCAGGGCCACCACCACCACGATCCGCACCCACCTCGTCCACGTTCCGGCCCGGATCGCCCGCTCAGCACGGCGCATCACCCTGCACCTGCCACGCAACTGGCCCTGGCAGCACGCCTGGACACACCTGCTCGACACCGCCCACGGGCCACCCGGCTGACACGAACAGCCCCCGTCCACCCGCCCGCAAGGGCCCGACCGGAACCACACCGTGGAAAAGCTGGGCAAACCAGCGGATACAACCTGCCCATACCCAGCCACCGACCCGAACCGGCCCAGAAACCGATCAGAAGATCACACTCAAACCACTTCGGTGGATCAAGGCT
>NZ_NEUE01000134.1 GCF_002910905.1 Streptomyces sp. SM11
CCGGGGCTCGCACTCGTGCCCGCACCTGCCTCCGTCCCCGTCCCAGCACCCGCACCGGTGCCCGTACCCGCGTCCGGGCCGTCGCCGCCCAGGAACAGCGGCATCGTGGTCGCCGCGGCCCCCTCGGCGCCGGCCTCCTGCGGCCCGGCCCCGAAAGTCGCGTCCTCCCACGTGCCGGCGGCCTGCGCGCCCTCCCGCGTACCGCCGGACCCGGACTGCGGTGCCCCGCCCCCGGGCGCCCCGGCGTGGTCCGTCAGTGTCACGTACGGCCGGATGCGCAGCGGGTCGAAGTCCTCGGCCGCGGCGATCTCCGCCGTACGGGCGGCGCGCTGTTCGTCCTCCGTGAGCGGCGCCGGACGTGCGCCCGCGCCGCACCGGCACGGCACCCGGTGCTCCGTGCCGAGCTCCCCGGCCGTCTGTCTCCCGCACTCCGGGCATGCGTGTCCGGTCATCGTGGGTCCTCTCCCCTTGAGCTGCCTGCGATTATGCAGCCCGCTCCGGGGAAGCCCAACGGCCCGCCGGGGCTCGGCCCGTCCTCGGCAGGCCATAACGGGACGGAACGGCCAGGATGGGGGTGTAGTGGATCAGTGGATCGAGGAGACGCCCATGGCCCAGGAGCTGAGCCCGCCACCCCCGGCCCCCGGTGAGGGACAGTCCCACCGGAGCGTCCTGGTGGCGATCGGAGCGCTGCTCCTCGGCATGCTGCTCGCGGCACTCGATCAGACCATCGTCTCCACGGCGCTCCCGACGATCGTCAGTGAGCTCGGCGGGCTCGACCACCTGTCCTGGGTGGTGACCGCCTACCTGCTGGCGGCCACCGCGGCGACCCCGCTGTGGGGCAAGCTCGGCGACCAGTACGGCCGCAAGAAGCTCTTCCAGACCGCGATCGTGATCTTCCTGATCGGTTCCGCGCTCTGCGGAGTCGCCCAGAACATGCCCCAGCTGATCGGATTCCGGGCCCTCCAGGGACTCGGCGGCGGCGGGCTCATGGTGCTGTCGATGGCGATCGTCGGCGACCTCGTCACGCCCCGCGAACGCGGCAAGTACCAAGGGCTCTTCGGTGCGGTCTTCGGCGTGACGAGCGTCCTCGGGCCGCTCCTCGGCGGCCTCTTCACCGAACACCTCAGCTGGCGCTGGGTGTTCTACATCAACCTGCCGATCGGCGTCGTCGCGCTGATCGTCATCGCGGCCGTCCTGCACATTCCGGTCCACCGCGAGAAGCACACCATCGACTACCTCGGCACCTTCCTCATCGCGTCCGTCGCGACCAGCCTGGTGCTCGTCGCCTCCCTCGGCGGTACGACATGGGCCTGGAGCTCCCCGCAGATCATCCTGCTCGCGGTGCTCGCCGTCGTGCTGCTCGTGGCCTTCATCGGCGTGGAACGGCGCGCGGTCGAGCCCGTTCTGCCGCTGAAACTGTTCCGGATCCGCACCTTCGGTCTCGTCGCCGTGATCAGCTTCGTCATCGGCTTCGCCATGTTCGGCGCGATGACCTACCTGCCGACGTTCCTCCAGGTGGTCCACGACATCACCCCGACGATGTCCGGCGTGCACATGCTGCCGATGGTGTTCGGCCTGCTGATCACCTCGACCGGCTCCGGCCAGATCGTCAGCCGGACCGGCCGCTGGAAGGTCTTCCCGGTCCTGGGTACTGCCATCACCGCCGTCGGGCTGCTGCTGCTCCACCAGCTCGACGAGAACAGCTCCACCTGGCTGATGAGCGTCTTCTTCTTCGTCTTCGGCGCCGGTCTCGGCCTGGTGATGCAGGTCCTCGTCCTGGTCGCCCAGAACTCCGTCTCCTACCAGGACCTCGGTGTCGCCACCTCCGGCGTGACGTTCTTCCGGTCCATCGGCTCCGCGTTCGGCGTGGCCATCTTCGGGACCATCTTCGCCAACCGGCTGACCGGGCAGCTCACGGACGCGCTCGCAGGGCAGCCGACGCCCCCGGGCGTCGACGCGGGGCGGCTGGCCGCCGACCCCCGGGCCATCGGGCAGCTCCCGGCCGACCTGCGGCCCTCCGTCCTCAGCGCGTACTCGACCTCCATCACGGACGTCTTCCTGTACGCCGTCCCGGTCGTCCTCCTGGCCTTCGTCCTCGCCTGGTTCCTCCGCGAGGACAAGCTCCGGGGCTCGGTGACCGCCCCCGACACCAGCCAGACCCTCGCCTCCAACCCCGTCGAGCGCTCCTCGTACGACGAGTGCGCCCGCGCCCTGTCGGTGCTCGCCACCAGGGAGGGCCGCCGCGAGATCTACGAGGAGATCACCGCGCGGGCGGGGTACGACCTGTTGCCCGCGGCCAGCTGGCTGCTCCTGCGGATCAAGCGGCACGGCACCGTCGAACCCGCCCGGCTCGCCGAGACGGCTCCCGTACCGCTGCACGTGATCACCGACGCGGCCCGGCAGGTCGAGGAGCGCGGCCTGGCCCGCCGGGAGGGCCTGCAGATGATCCTCACCGACGCGGGGGCCGAGGCCGTCGTGCACCTCTCCCAGGCCCGCGAGGACTCCCTCGCCGAACTCCTCGGCGACTGGTGGGGCCCCGAGCGCCCGACCGACCTGGTCAACCTCGTCAGCGAACTGACCGCCGAGGTCAGTGGCTCGACCAAGGAGCGCCCCCACGCCCCGACGCCTCCCCGCGACCACGAGGCCCACCTGCGCAGGGACGAGCGCGAGGCCCACCGCCGGAGCGACCGCGACGATCACGGCCACCGCCACCCGCCCGCCTGACACACGCGGGCGCCACCCGACACGCAGGGCGGACGCCGCGTCACAGCTCCTTGGCGAACCAGTGCTCCGCGTACGGGGTGCGGCGGTGGAACGCCGTCACCTCCCGGTATCCGTGCTTCGCGTACAGCCCGCGCGCCTCGACCAGGTCGTTGCGGGTGTCCAGCCGCAGCAGCCGTACGCCGTACGCCCTCGCCGCCTCCTCCACCGAGGCCAGCAGCAGCCCGCCGCCGCCCGTGCCCCGGAACGCCGGACGCACGTACACCCGCGTCAGCTCCGCCGTACCCGGCCCGGCGTCCTCCGTCAGCACCAGCCCGGCGCAGCTCGCGGCCTTGCTCCCGTACCGGCCGACGACGAACTGCCCGGACGGCGGTACGAGCAGGTCGGCGCCGTCGTCGTCGAGTCCGTCGGCGATCTCCTCGGCGGTCGCGGGCCGCTGCCAGTAGCGGCTCGCGACCTCGTCGTAATAGTCCCGGCGCAGTGCGCTCGCGTCGGGGGAGTCGAATCGTTCGGCGGCCACGGTCCAGGTCACGTGGGGCATTCTTGCTGCCGCACGGCCGAACGGCGACGCATTTTATGTGTAGGGGGCAGTAGTGGCTGATGTGTCCGCGACCGTGACCGCGACCGGTGCCGTGACCGCGACCGGCGCCGCGACCATGACCGGAGCGATCCAGCGCCTCGCCGAGCGCTGGATACGGGACGGCATGGCAGCGGTAGAGGGCCGCGATCGTACGGAGCCGAGCACCGGCTTCGTGTGCTCGCCCGCCGGCCTCTGGCTCGCCCTGGCCGCCGTGGCCGCCGGTGCGCGCGGCGCGACCGCGGCCGAGCTGCGGTCCCTCCTGGGCACCGCGGACCGGGAGGCCGCGCCGGCCGTCACGGCGGTGGCCCGCGAACTGGCCCGGACCGGGGCGCTGGGCGTGGTCACCCGGTCTGGAGCCGGGCGCCCGTCCTCCCCGGATACCGGCAGGCGCTGCCGGACGTCCGTTTCGACCCGATGGACCCGGCGGCCGCCGACGCCCGGGTCCGTGAGGCCACCGGAGGACTGATCGAGCGGCTGCCGCTGGAGATTACCGACGAGACCCTGCTCGCCCTGGTCGACGTCCTGGCGCTGAAGGCCCGCTGGGAGAAGCCGTTCGAGGCCCGGCGGACCCGGGACCTGCCGTTCACCGACGCGGCCGGGACGGTCGGCCCGGTGCCGACCATGGTCAAGGACGTGCCGTTGACCGACGCCTGGACGGCCGACGGGGCGTATGTCGTCGAGCTGCGCTGCGCGACGGAACCGGGCGGCGGCCCCGGGGCCCGGGTCCGCCTCGTCCTGGGGAGCCGGGGGCCGGGGCCGGCCGGGTGCTGCCCGTGGGCTGGGCGCCCCGGGCCGCGGGCGTCCCGCTGGACACCGACCGGGTGACCGTCGGGCTGCCCCGGCTCGACCTGCGGACGCGAGTGCCCGTCACCGGGCAGCTGGCCTCCCCGGCGTCCGGCTGGCCCTGACGGACGCCGCGGACTTCTCCGGCCTCTCACTCGAACGCCTCGCGATCTCCGACGTGGTCCAGGAGGCCGTGCTGAGGATCGCCGAGGAGGGCGTGGAGGCTGCGGCCGTGACGGTGGTCGCGATGCGGCCGGGCGCCGCCCCACGGCCGCGGCGGGTGCGCCACATCGCCTTCGACCGCCCCTTCGGCGTCGTCGTGCTGGCCGGGGCCGAGGACACCCCGCTGTTCACCGCCTGGCAGGCGGACGCCCCACCGGTCCGAACGTCTGAGGCCCGGGGTGGGGCTCCTGCGGCCGGGGGCAGGCCCTTTCGTCATCCCCGCGGACGACTTCTTCCGGACCGAAGCAGGATGACAGTCAGGCAAAGAGGGGGTTGATTGTGTCTACCTCGTAGGGCAATGCGAGGCTTCATCCGGCATGGCCCCACTCGAAGGGGCGATGCATGGAACGGTGGGAGGGTCGGCGCAGCGTGGCGAATGCGGATCACAGTGTGCGCGGTGACGCGGAGGCGGACACGAGAGGGGGGACCGGGCTGACCCGGGCCCTGCTCTGGCTGGTCGTGGCCGTGCTGGCGGTACGGCAGGTGGCGGTGGTGCTCCGGCAGCCACCGGGGGAACGGCTCCTCGATCTGGAGACCTGGACCGGGGAGAACGGCGTCCTGCATCTGACGGGCTCGCTGTACGAAGGCGGCCGGTTCACCGGGACGCCCTTCGCCGGGCTGGTCATGAAACCTCTTACCGCCTCGGCCCAGCAGCCCCTGGGCGTCGCGTGGACGGTCGGGTCCCTGCTGCTCGTCGTCGCCCTCGGCCTCGTCGCGGCCCGGGCCCTGCCCGCACCGGTGGGCCGGCGGACGGCCCTGCTCGCGGCCCCCGTCGCGATCGGTCTGCTCATGCTGTCGCTGCCGGTCCGCAATGCCCTGCACCTGGGCCAGACCAGCATCCTGCCCGTCCTGCTGGTGCTCCTGGCCTGCTTCGTCGTCCGGGAGCACCGGGCGGCGGGCGCCCTCCTGGGCCTCGCCGCCGCCTTCCAGCCGGTGCTGCTGCTCTTCGCCGCCCTGCTCTGGCTGACCGGCAGGCGGCAGGCGTCGGTGAGCGCGGGCGTGACCTTCGCCCTCGCCACGGCCGCCGCCTGGGCCGCGGCACCGAAGGACTCGTGGACGTACTGGGTGCACCATCTCGCGGGCGTCGGGCTGGGCGACCGGCCGGACAGCCTGGCCAACCAGTCCCTGCACGGGGCGCTGCTCCGGCTCGGCCTCGAAGGGTCCGTGGAGATCGCCCTGTTCCTGGTGCTCTCCGCCGCCGTGGTGGTCATCGGCCTGCGGCGCGCGGTGCGGTACGCCCAGGACGGGCAGCTGCTCCTCGCGGTGGCCGTGACCGGCTGCGTCGCGGTCGCCGTCTCGCCGACCGCCTGGCAGCACCAGCTCCTCTGGGTGCTCCTCGCGGTCGTCGGCAAGGTCGGCAAGCGGGCCTCCGACCGGCTGGTCTGGCCGTCCGTGGTGCTGCTGGCCGTCTCCCTGCCGGCAACGATGCTGCTGCCGAACATCGAGACGCTCTTCCCCGTACGCGACAACGTGCTGCTCCTCGCGGCGCTCGGCGCGGCCTGCCTCGCCCCGTTCCTGTCCCGCACGTCGCCGTACTGGCAGCACCCGGTGCCCACCGACTACGCGAAACCGGTCGCGGCGCGCTGGAGACGCGTGCCGCTCCTGCCGTTCTGGCGCCGGGTCCTCACCCGCCCCAACCTGCTGCTGGAACTCCTGCTCATCCGGGTCGTCTACGACGCCTACGCCCAGGTCCGCCTCGCCGCCCGGGCGGGCCGTCCGCTCGCCGAGGAGCACGGCCGGCAGATCCACGCCGTCGAGCAGTGGCTGCGCATCGACATCGAGCACTGGGTCAACCACACGGTCGTCCAGATCACCTGGCTGCGTGAGTTCTTCGACTACTACTACTCCACGTTCCACTTCATCGTCCCGCTGACGATCCTCGGCGTGCTGTACGCGCGCCGTCCCGCCGACTACCGCTGGGTCCGCTCCTCCATCGGCTTCGCCACCCTGCTCGCACTCGTCGGCTTCTGGCTCTACCCACTGGCCCCGCCCCGGCTCATGCCCGGCCTCGGCTTCATCGACACCGTCCACGGGGTGCAGGACTTCGCGAAGCCCGACTACGGGACGCTGACCACCGTCACCAACCAGTACGCGGCGATGCCGTCGCTGCACTTCGGCTGGTCGCTGTGGTGCGGTGTGGTGATCGTGATGCTGGCCCCGAAGCTGTGGATGAAGGCGCTGGGCCTGCTGCATCCGCTCTTCACGATCGCCGCGATCGTGGCCACCGCCAACCACTGGGTGCTCGACGCGGCCGGCGGCGCCCTGGTCGTGTCGCTGGGCTTCGGGCTGACGTATCTGCTGTCGGGGCCGCGCAAGCTGCTCACCGGGCAGGAACAGGCGGCCGGGAAGGCGGCGGAACCGGCGGAACCACAATCCGCCGAGCCTGCCGAGCCCGCCCTCGTACCGGCGGAGCGCGAACCCGCCGAAAAGGTCGGCGGCAAGTAGCGGCGGAGGCACCCGCAAACAGGCCGAAGGGGTGCCGGGACGACTGGAGAACCGTCCCGGCACCCCTTCGGCGTGGATCGCCGCGTCCTTTCATGGTCCGCCCGCGCGGCCTCGCCCGCCACTCGGACAGCCGGTGTCAGGACTCCGTCGTCGTGGCAGCGACCGTGGTCACCTGGAGCTGCTTGATCCCGTTGAGCCAGGCCGAACGCAGCCGTCGCGGATCCTCAAGCAGCCGCAGATCCGGCAGCACGTCGGCGATCGCGTTGAAGATCAGGTCGATCTCCATCACGGCCAGCGACTTGCCCAGGCAGAAGTGCGGACCGCCACCTCCGAACCCGAGGTGCGGGTTGGGATCGCGGGTGATGTCGAAGGCCTCCGGGGCGTCGAACACCTCCGGGTCGTTGTTGGCCGAGGAGTAGAACAGCCCCACCCGCTCGCCCTTCCTGATCCGCTGACCCCCCAGCTCCAGGTCCTGGGTGGCGGTCCGCTGGAAGGAGACCACCGGGGTCGCCCAGCGCACGATCTCCTCGGCCGTGGTCTTCGGGCGCTCCCGCTTGTAGAGCTCCCACTGCGCGGGATGGGTGAGGAAGGCGTGCATGCCGTGGCTGATCGCGTTGCGGGTGGTCTCGTTCCCGGCCACCGCGAGCAGGATCACGAAGAACCCGAACTCGTCGGAGGACAGGTTCCCCTCGCCCTCCGCCGCGACGAGTTGGCTCACGATGTCCTGGGCGGGGCACTCCTTGCGGGCCGCCGCCAGGTTCATCGAGTACGCCACGATCTCCATCGCCGCCTCGGCGCCGACCTCCTCGGTGATCGCGTACTCCGGATCGTCGTACGCGGCCATCTTGTTGGACCAGTCGAAGATCTTGGCACGGTCCTCCTGCGGTACGCCGATGAGCTCGGCGATGGCCTGGAGCGGGAGCTCCACCGCGATGTCGGTCACGAAGTCGAAGGAGCCGTCGGCGTCCGCCGAGGCGAGGGCCGTCTCGACGATGGAGCGGGCCCGGGAGCGCAGGGCCGCCTCCAGGGAACGCACCGCGCGCGGGGTGAAGCCGCGCTGGACGATCTGGCGGACCCGGGTGTGTTCCGGCGGGTCCATGTTCAGCATGATCATCTTCTGGACGTCGATCTGGTCGCGGCTGATCGTCTCGTTGAAGCGGATGACGGCGGTGTTGGTGTTGGAGGAGAACAACTCCGGGTGCGTGGAGACGTACTTGACGTCCGCGTGGCGGGTGACGGCCCAGTAGCCCTCGTCGCCGAACCCGGAGATGTTAGGCGGCTGGGTGCACCACCAGACCGGCGCGGCCTCCCGCATCAGAGCGAATTCCGGGTGCGGCACCCGGGATTGGAGGAGATCGGGGTCGGTGAAGTCGAACCCGTCGGGCAGATGGGGGCAGCGCATGGGCACCTCTCCACTCCGGATCTGGCGGCGAACCGTCCGACGGCCGCGACTGTCTGACGCTTCATCAGAAGGTGCCCGCAAGGTAGTAACGAGTTCTACAAGTGGCAAGAGTCGTAGCCGGATCCGTTGCCCCCGTCGTCGGCGCGGGCCCGCCGCCCCTGTGGAGGGCGTGCGTGCGGTGCGTGCACGCCCCTTGCGCTGCCGGGCCACCGTCACGAGACTGCTACAGAACTAGAACGCGTACTAGTTCCTTCCGTGGGCGCCGGGACGCCCCCTGCGGAAGTGCGAGGAGAGGACGAGCTCATGGCCGCGGAACCCGTCATCGTCGAAGCCGTACGCACCCCCATCGGCAGGCGCCAAGGCGCACTCGCCAATCTGCACCCCGCCTATCTGCTGGGCGAGACCTACCGTGAACTTCTCGGCCGTACCGGCATCCAGGCCGACTGCGTCGAACAGATCGTCGGCGGCACCGTCACCCACGCCGGCGAGCAGTCCATGAACCCGGCCCGCAACGCCTGGCTGGCGGTCGGCCTGCCGTACGAGACCGCCGCCACCACCGTGGACTGCCAGTGCGGATCCTCGCAGCAGGCCTCGCACATGGTCGCCAACATGGTCGCCGCCGGGGTCATCGACGTGGGCATCAGCTGCGGCGTCGAGGCGATGTCCCGGGTGCCGCTGGGCAGCGGCTCCAAGCACGGCCCGGGAAAGCCCTGGCCCGACGAGTGGAACGTCGACCTGCCCAACCAGTTCGAGGCCGCCGAGCGGATCGCCCGCAAACGGGGCCTGACCCGGGAGCGGGTCGACGCGTTCGGCCTGCTCTCCCAGCAACGGGCCGCCGCCGCCTGGGCGGAGGAGCGCTTCAAGCGTGAGACGTACGCCGTCCAGGTCCCGACCACCGAGGAGGAGCAGGCGGCCGGCCAGGGCATGTGGCGGCTCGTCGACCGGGACGAGGGCCTGCGGGACACCTCGATGGAGGCGCTCGCCGGGCTGAAGGCCGTCATGCCGAGCGCGATCCACACCGCCGGCAACTCCTCGCAGATATCGGACGGGGCCTGCGCCGTCATGTGGTCCTCGAAGCGCATGGCACGGGCCCTCAAGCTCAGGCCCCGGGCCCGGATCGTGGCGCAGGCCCTGGTCGGATCCGACCCGCACTTCCACCTCGACGGTCCGATCGACGCGACCCGGGCGGTGCTCGGCAAGGCCGGTATGTCGCTGCGGGACATCGACCTCGTCGAGATCAACGAGGCGTTCGCCTCGGTGGTGCTGAGCTGGGCGCAGGAGTTCGAGGCGGACCTCGACGGCCTGGAGAAGGTCAACGTCAACGGAGGTGCGATCGCGCTGGGCCACCCGGTCGGCGCGACGGGCGCCCGCCTGATCACCACGGCCCTGCACGAACTGGAACGCCGCGACAAGGAGTTCGCGCTGATCACGATGTGCGCGGGAGGGGCCCTGGCGACCGGCACGATCATCCAGCGGCTGTGACCCCGTGAACGGCGCTCCTGCCAGGTGAGCTCCGGGGGCCGCCCCCCCTCGGGCTACCGCTCGGTCCGTCCCGCCTCCGGCTGCCCCTCGGTCTCCCCGGAGGCGGCCTGCGCGTCGAAGGCGGCCTGCGCGTCAAAGGCGGCGCGGCGGGTGGCCCGGCGCAGCGCCTTCAGCAGGGTCGGGCCGATCGTGAGGGTCAGGACCACGGTGAGCACCGCCCGCCCCAGGTCCCAGCCCAGCGAGGTCGCCGCGCAGTAGGCGAGGAACCGCACGAGGTTCTCGTGCAGCGGGTCACCCGCGACGAACGAGATCCCCGAACCCAGCCCGGCGATGAGCGTCCAGCCCTGCAGATTCATCACCGTGCCGTACGCGAACGCCGCCACGCAGCCGTACGCCGCCAGCATCGCCGGCTCCGCCCGCCCGCGCAGCCGGTCGGGCCCCGGCAGCAGCCCCGCGCCCATGGTGAACCAGCCCATCGACAGCATCTGGAACGGCATCCACGGCCCCACCCCGCCGGTCAGCAGCGCCGAGGCGAACATGGTCACCGAGCCGAGGACGAAACCGAAACCGGGGCCCAGCACCCGGCCGCTCAGCACCATCAGGAAGAACATCGGCTCCAGGCCCGCCGTCCCCGCCCCCAGCGGGCGCAGCGCCGCCCCGACGGCCGCCAGCACCCCGAGCATCGCGACGGCCTTCGCGTCCATCCCGGACTCGGAGATCGTCGCCACGACCACCGCGACGAGCAGCGGCAGCAGCGCCGCGAACAGCCAGGGCGCGTCCCGCGCGTGCGCGAGCCCGGATCCGGCGTCCGCCAGCAGCGGCCACCCGAAGGCGACCACACCGACGGCCCCGGTCAGCAGCAGCACGGCGACCGACTTCGGCCCGAGCCGCACGGGCCGGGCCGCCCGCTCCCGTACGACGACCGCCTTGCCGCTCATGCGCCCGCCTCCAGCGCGCCGCGCACCTGGGACACGGTCAGCCACTCCTGCGGGGCGAGGATCTTCGCCGTCTGCGGGGCGAACGCGGGGGAGGAGACCACCACCCGCCCGGTCGGGCCGTCCGCGACGACCTCCCCGTCGGCGAGGATCACCACCCGGTGCGCCAGCTCCGCCGCCAGTTCCACGTCGTGCGTCGCCAGGACGATCGCATGCCCCTCGGCCGCCAGCCCGCGCAGGACGCCGACGAGCCGCGCCTTCGCCGCGTAGTCCAGGCCGCGCGTCGGCTCGTCGAGCAGCAACAGCGGCGGCCGGCCCGTCAGTACCAGCGCCAGGGCCAGGGCGAGCCGCTGGCCCTCGGAGAGGTCCCGGGGGTGGGTGTCGTCCCCGACCCCCGGCAGCAGCCTTGACACCAGTGACCGGCAGGAACCCTCCGCCGCGCCCGCGTCCCGGTCGGCGGCGGCGCACTCGGCGGCCACCGTGTCCGCGTACAGCAGATCGCGCGGCTCCTGCGGTACGAGGCCGACCCGGCGCACCATCGCCCGGGGGGCCGTCCGGGCGGGGGCCAGGCCGCCGACGCGCACAGTGCCAGCGGTCGGCTCGATCATCCCGACGAGGGCCCCGAGCAGCGTGGACTTGCCGGCCCCGTTACGCCCCATCAGGGCCACCGTCTCGCCCGGAGCCACGGTGAGCGTCACCCGCCGCAGCGCCTCGACCCGGCCGCGCCGCACCCCGAGCCCCTCGACCCGGGTGACCGGATCGGCCACGGGGACGGCCGGTGCGCCGGCCGCACGGCGCCCCAGCAGCCGGGCGAACCGTCCGGGCCGGGGCCGCTCCGAAGCGATCGGGTCGGGCGTCCCGGAGAACCCCGACGTCTCCGAGGGCGACGGGGCCTCCGGCGGTGACGCGTCCGCCAGCCGCTCCCGCAGCCCGCCCGCCCCGCGCCGGGCGTCCCGTACCGACAGGGGCAGCGGGTCCCAGCCCGCGAGCAGTCCCAGCTCGGCCACCGGCGGCCGCACCGGCGACACCTTCATGATCTCGGCGGGCGGCCCCATCACGGGGGCGGCGCCCGGGGCGGGCAGCAGGACGACCTGGTCCGCGTACTGCACCACGCGCTCCAGCCGGTGCTCGGCCATCAGCACGGTCGTGCCGAGATCGTGCACCAGCCGCTGGAGCACCGCGAGGACCTCCTCGGCCGCCGCCGGGTCCAGTGCGGAGGTCGGCTCGTCCAGCACCAGCACCCTCGGGTGCGGGGTGAGCACCGAACCGATCGCCACCCGCTGCTGCTGGCCGCCCGACAGGGTCGCGATCGGCCGGTCGCGCAGCTCGGCCAGGCCCAGCAGGTCAAGTGTCTCCTCGACCCGGCGGCGCATCACGTCGGGGGCCAGACCCAGTGACTCCATGCCGTACGCGAGCTCGTCCTCGACCGTGTCCGTGACGAAGTGCGCGAGCGGGTCCTGGCCCACCGTGCCGACCAGATCGGCCAGTTCACGAGGCTTGTGCGTAAGGGTGTCGCGGCCGCCCACCGTGACCCGGCCCGACAGCAGCCCGCCCGTGAAATGCGGGACGAGCCCCGAGACCGTACCCAGCAAAGTCGACTTGCCTACTCCGGACGGGCCGACGAGCAGGACCAGTTCGCCCTCGGGGACTGTGAGGTCGACGCCGGACAGCGTGGGGTGCTCCGTGCCCTCGTACCGCACGGAGACCCGCTCGAACCTGATCACGCCTGCTCCTTGCCGATACGAGCCTGTTTCCCGGCCCCGTACGAGGACGGCTTCCCGGCCCCGCGCGAGGACGGTGGTACGGGGGCGACGAGCGCGGGCAGCAGCCCGATCAGTACCGCGGCGGCGGGCCACAGCGGCAGCACCGGCGCGGTCAGCGGTACGACCCCGGGGCGCAGCGCGTCCGGATCGACCGCGCCCGCCCGGACCATCGCCGCAGCGACCGCCGCACCCGAGCACGCCACGAGCCAGGCCCGGACACCCCACCGGTCCGGCCGGTAGCGGGTACGCACCGAGCGCCGCCCGCCGAGCCGCAGCCCGGCCATCGCCGTGACCAGACCGGCCAGCAGCAGCGGCAGCCCGTACACCGCCCCCTGCGCGGCCAGCAGCCCGTACGTGCCGGCGCACACCCCGAGCAGCCCGCCCAGGGTGAGCACATTCGTGGTGTGCCGGACGGCGGCCGGAACCTGCGCCGTACGCCCGTACCCGCGCGCGTCCATCGACGCGGCCACCGCCACCGACCGCTCCAACGCCCCCTCCAGCACCGGCAGCCCGATCTGCGCCACGGCCCGCACCCCACCGGTCGGGCGACCCCGCAGCCGGCGTGCGGTGCGCAGCCGGACCACATCGGCCACCATGTTCGGCGCGAACGTCATCGCGACCACGACGGCCACCCCCACCTCGTACAGCGCACCGGGCAGCGACTTCAGCAGCCTCGCCGGGTTGGCCAGCGAGTTCGCCGCGCCGACGCAGATCAGCAGCGCGGCCAGCTTCATCCCGTCGTAGAGGGAGAAGACCAGTTGCTCGGCGGTGACCCGGCCACCGAACCGCACCCCCTGCGCCCAGTCGGGCAACGGAAGCTCGGGGAGGACGAACACCGTGTGCGAACCGGGGATCGACGAACCGAGGAAGACGGAGAACACCAGCCGCAGCGCCACGACGAACAGCCCGAGCTTGACGAACGCGCCGTAGGAGCGGGCCCACGGCGCATCCGTGCGCCGCGCCGCCACCACATACCCCGCCACGCCGACCAGCAGCCCGAGCAGCAGCGGGTTCGTCGTCCGGGACGCGGCGGTGGCAAGACCCAGCGCCCACAGCCACCACGCCCCGGCGGGCAGCGCGTTGCCGCGGTCCGCCTCGGGCGCGTGCAGGGCGCGGCGCAGCAGCCGGGCCGGGGCCGGGGCCGGGGAGACGGTCACCGGCGGCGGCGTGCCTGGACCACGGCGGCGACGCCCAGCAACAGGACGGCGCCGAGGCCGACGAGAAGCCCGACGGAGGGGCCGCCGTCTCCCTCTCCCTCTCCCTCTCCCTCTCCCTCTCCCTCTTCCTTGTCCTCGGCCGTCTTCGAAGGAACCGACGGCTCCGCGCTGTCGGCGTCGCCCGACACCTGCTCGCCGCAGCCCGACTCCGGATAGCCGGAGATCGCGCAGAGCATGGCGCTGCTGTCGTACCGCAGCGGCTTCGCCACCGCGGCGAGCGCCTCCGCACTGCTGGCGTCCGGCGCGACCCGCGCGCACGCGGTGCGCGGAGCGGGCGGCTTCTCCCCGTCCGGGGCGTCCGCCGCCGTACCCGGGTCGATCACCAGCGCCACCCGCTTGGCGCCGTCCTTCGCCGGGGTGCCCGCGCAGATCGTCCCGAAGTCGGGGGCGCGGCGCGGCTGGGCGGCGTCGCCCGAGTCCTCGCTCACGGCGAACCGGAAGCCCTGGACCGTACCGTCGTCCGGGCGCAGGAGGGACGGCCCCTGGGTGGCGTACTCCCAGTTCTTGCCGTTGCCCTGCCAGAACGACCAGTAGCGGTACCCGGCGGCCTCGGCGCTGCCCGCGCCGAGCAGGACGGCCGAGGCGGCGACCAGGGCGGCCAGCAGCGCGACGAGGGGACTCCGCAGCCGGGCCGGGACCGGTGTACGCCTCACCGCTGCTGCTTCTTCCGGCGCATGCTGAGCAGGAAGCCGATGCCCGCGCCGGCGGCGAGACCGATGCCGATCAGCCACCCGAGCCCCAGTCCGCCGTCGTCGCTGCTGGTGCCGCTGGAGGGCTGCGGACCGGTCGGCGTGGGGGAGGGGAGGGCGGTGGCGGCCGGGGCGGGGCCCATCGTGTTGAGCTGCTTGACGAGGTCGACGCCGCCGAAGCTGCGGGCGTCCGCGCCGGTGGCGTGCGCCGCGAGGATCAGCTGCGCGGTGGCGGCGGGGCCGCCCTGCTTCGCCCAGCCCGTGGCGTTCTCCTGCAGCCAGGTGACCGAGGCCTCGGCCTTGTCCGTGTGCCCGGAGGTGGCGAGCGCGACGACCGCGTCCGCGGTGTTTCCGTAGTCGGGCAGGGGCGTGCTGTCCTCGGCGCCGGGCATCGGGGCCTGCTCCAGATAGGGCGTCTTCTTCAGCGTGTCCGCGAGGAAGAAGGCACCGTTCTGGGCGCTCTGCTCCGGGCTGAGGTCGTCGCCCTTCGTGCAGGAGGGGTCCTTGACCGCGTTGGACGTGCCGGAGGCGATGCCCTTGCCCATCAGCCCGATCACCGAGGCCGCGGTGGCGTCCGCGTTGGCGGTCAGCTCGCCCTTCTTGCCCGGCTGGTAGGCGAACGCGCCGCCGTCCTTCTCCCCGCAGGGGACGGCCAGGGCCTGGAGCGCGGTGTACGGGGTCTTTCCGTCGGCGGTGGTGACCTCGTTGATCGGGGTCCCGGTCCGGGCGAGCGCCCCGATCACGATGGAGGTGGAGTTCGCGTCGCTCGGGCTGCCGGGGTTGTAGCCCCAGCCGCCGTCCTCGTTCTGCACGGACTTCAGCCAGTCCGCGCCGTTGTTCGCGGCGTCACGGTGCTGGTTGATCTCGACGAGGGCCTGGACGGCGACGGCGCTGGCGTTGGTGTCCATCACCGTCGACGCGTCACAGGGCTCGGCGGCGTCCCGGTACGAGGCGAACGCTCCGCTGTCGCACTGCTGCCCCACCAGCCAGTCCACGGCGGAGGCGGACGGCGTGACGTACTCGATCTTCTGCGCGAGGAAGGCCACCGACTGCCGCCACACCCCGTCGTAGGTGGGGTCCGTGGTGCCGTAGAGCCCGGCCGGCAGATCCGCCGACGGGGAGGGACTCGGCGCGGCGACCGCTACGGGGGCGGCCGCGCCCAGGAGCACGGCGGTGGTCGCGAGCGCGGCTGCGCTGCGGCGTACGGTCATGGCTGGCTGGGCCTCTCCTGCGAGGGCCGGACTCCCCGGGCGCACGAGGGCACCGGGCTCCGGCCCCGTTTGCCTCGACGGTGCCGGCCACCGGGGTTCCGGTGGCCCGAGCCGGTCACGCTCCGCGGAGGGCGGTCCGGCTGCCGTCGGGCGGACGGGACACGGCTGGGGCGCTGCGCCGGATTCGCACCGGCTTCCCCCTGTACGGGCATGATGACGACCTGCTCACTCTACCGGTCCGTAGGGGAGGGGCTGGGGGATCATGCCGCGATGTAGGTCACCGTGGACCGGGGGCTCCGGGCACTCCGGCGGCTTCGCGGCGCTGGGGGGCTCTGAGGGCTTCGGGTGCTTCGGGCGGCGGCCGGGCGTTCTGGGGCTCTGCGGGCTCCGGGCGCTTCGAGGCTCTGCGGGCTCCGGAGGCTCAGGCCGCGATGTACGTCACCGGGGGCCCGCCCGGGACGGCCTCCGCGCGGCCGAGCTTCACGAGCCGCCGCAGATGGGACTCGGCCTCCGACACGGCGATGGACCGCGACCCGTGCCGGATCTGCTCCCAGGGCCGGTTCCACTCCATCCGCTCGGCCACCTGCCACGGCGTGAGGGGCGTGGCGAGGAGGGCGAGAAGCCCGGTCAGCCGTTCCTCGTGATGGTCCAGCAGCTCCCGCACCCGCCCGCCCGCATCGGTGAACGCGTGCTGGTGCGCGGGCAGCACCTCGGCCACCCCGAGCCGGCCGATCCGCTCCAGCGAGGCGAGGTAGTCGCCGAGCGGATCGGTGACGGCGGTGTCGTCCGGGTCCTCGTACAGCCCGATGTGCGGACTGATCCCGGGCAGCAGATGGTCGCCGGAGAACAACCGCCCGTGCCCCGCCAGGTCCACAGGATGCCGCTCCTCCAGATGGAGGCAGACATGGCCCGGGGTGTGCCCGGGGGTCCAGACGGCCCGCAGCCGCCGCCCGGCGAGGTCGAGCAGCTCGCCGGGGGCTATCTCGCGGTCGGGCAGGGCGGCGCGCAGTCCGGGCAGGGTCCGCAACCGCCCTCCGCCGCGGGCGGCGCGCAACGGGGCGAGGTGCTCCTCCGGCGCGCCGACGGCGGCGAGCTTGCGGGTGAGGTAGTCGAGCCAGGTGCCGGGCTCGGCGTCCCGGGTGCGCCGGACGATCGCGGTGTCGGCCTCGTGCATCGCGATCCAGGCCCCGGACGCCTCGCGGACCTGGCCGGAGAGCCCGTGGTGGTCGGGGTGGTGGTGGGTGATGACGACGCCGTGGATGTCGGTGACGGTGGTGCCGAGGGCGGTGAGCCCGGCGACCAGGGTGTCCCAGGAGGCGGGGTCGTCCCAGCCGGTGTCGATGAGGACAGGCCCCCGGTCGGTGTCGACGAGGTGGACCAGGGTGTGGCCCAGGGGGTTGTCGGGGATGGGGACCTTGATGCTGTGAACGCCTCCGCCGTGGTCGGTCACCTGCGTCATGGGCTCCCCATCTCTGCTCGGCGGCGTGCGCTGAACCCACTGTAACGAGAACTCGTTCCAGTGGTAGCCCAGGTCTACCCACTATCCGCTCCCCGGTTACCGTCCATGCCGTGGACTCCTGGAACAGGAACTGGTATCAGTTCTGACGAACAGTCAGTTACGGGTGAACGGGTTCGCGGGAGGCAACAGCCATGACGGAACTTACGGAGCTTGTGGAGCACAGACAACTGTTCATCGGCGGGGAGTTCACCGATCCGCTCGGCACCGAAGTCATCGAGGTGATCTCCCCGCACACCGAACAGGTCATCGGCCGCGTGCCGCACGCCTCCGAGGGCGACGTGGACCGGGCGGTCGCCGCCGCCCGCCAGGCCTTCGACGAGGGCCCCTGGCCGAGGATGAGCCTGGACGAGCGGATCGCGGTGATCACCCGGATCAAGGACGCCTTCGCCGTACGCCACGAGGAGTTCGCCCGCCTCATCAGCGCCCAGAACGGCACTCCGTACAGTTCGAGCGTCATGGTGCAGGCGCTGGCCGCGATGACGGTCTGGGATTCGGCGATCACGGTGGCGCGCACGTTCCCGTACGAGGAGCGGCGCGACGGCGTCCTCGGTCCTCTCCTGGTCCGCCGGGAGCCGGTAGGGGTGGTCGCAGCGGTCGTCCCGTGGAACGTCCCCCAGTTCACGGCCGCGGCCAAGCTGGCACCGGCGCTGCTGGCGGGCTGCACGGCGGTCCTGAAGGTCTCCCCGGAAACCCCCCTGGACGCCTACCTCTTGGCGGAGATTGCGGCGGAGGCGGGCCTGCCGCCCGGGGTCCTCTCCATCCTCCCGGCCGACCGGGAGGTCAGCGAGTACCTGGTGGGCCACCAGGACGTGGACAAGGTCTCCTTCACCGGATCGGTCGCGGCGGGCCGTCGCGTCATGGAGGTGGCGTCGCGCAACCTCACCCGAGTCACCCTGGAGTTGGGCGGCAAGTCGGCGGCGGTGATCCTGCCGGACGCGGACCTGGAGGCGGCGGTGGCGGGCATCGTCCCGTTCGCCTGGATGCTCAACGGCCAGGCCTGCGTGGCCCAGACGCGCATTCTGGCCCCGCGCTCCCGCTACGACGAGATAGCGGAGGCCTTCGCGGCAGCGGCGGGCGCGCTCCGCGTAGGCGACCCCCTGGACCCCACGACGGAGCTGGGCCCGTTGGTGGCCCAACGCCAGCAGCGACGTTCCCTGGACTACATCAGGTTGGGCCAGGAGGAAGGCGCCAAGATCCTCACCGGCGGCAACCGCCCCCCGTCCCAGGAACGCGGCTGGTACGTCGAACCCACCCTCTTCGGCTCGGTGGACAACTCCATGCGCATCGCCCGCGAGGAGATCTTCGGCCCGGTGATCTGCCTGATCCCGTACGGAGACGAGGCCGAGGCGGTCCGCATCGCCGACGACTCCCCGTACGGCCTCAGCGGCAGCGTCTGGACGGCCGACACGGAACGCGGCATCGACGTGGCCCGCCGCGTCCGCACGGGCACGTACAGCGTGAACACCTTCAGCCTCGACATGCTCGGCCCGTTCGGCGGCTACAAGAACTCGGGCCTGGGCCGCGAGTTCGGCCCCGAGGGCTACGGCGAGTTCTTCGAGCACAAGATGATCCACCTGCCCGCCGGCTACCAGGAGGCGTGATGGGCGACCGCTGGCACGTGGAGGTCGACCGCTCGGTCTGCATCGGCTCCGGCATGTGCGTCAACCACGCGGGGGACGCCTTCCACCTGGACTCGGCCCGACAGTCCCACCCGACCGAGGAGGACCGCGACGCGGGCGAACAGGTCCTCGCGGCGGCGGAGGGCTGCCCGGTGGAGGCGATCACGCTGACGCTGGCAGGGTCGGGGGAGGTGGTTTTTCCGCCGGAGGAGTGAGGGGGCCCGGGGGCCGAGGGCTGCCCGGATCAGCCGAGCGAACGCACAATGATCCAGTACTCACACTCTTCCTCCGTTACCGCACACAGGTGCGTCCCATCTGCGGACAACGCCACGAACTCGGGAGCCCCGGTTGCCGCAGCAATGCGAGACGGCAGACCAGGGGGTGCGATGTCCCTGACGGAAACCCATCCGACGATAGCCCCCCACTACCTGGCGGCACGATGAAGAACTCGCCGGACCCTGAGGCGGTGAGCACCGGCCACGCCCTTTCCTGCCAGTGAAGACCGAGCTGCTCCATGGCATCGCGCTTCGCCGCATCGATCGAAATAGTCTACTGCACTTCGACATCCGCAATCAGGTGAATAGTCCTGCTCGCGGGAGGTGCCGCAGATGGGATCTCGGCGTCAGTGACCTCCAGATCGCAGGAATGCAAGACGCCTTGTCCGGCATCGTCTACTCGGATGAGGACACCAGCCCTAACGCGCTGCGGACAGGGTGACGGAGCGGGCACGAAATACGACCGACGACCCTTCCGGCGCGATCGAGACCGTCAGCTTCTCGTCGGGGGTATCAGATAGAAACTCTTTTGTGCGCCGCATCCGATCGGTTTTGCTGGGGTTCGAGAACTGGTCATCTACTACAACGCTTGCATGTCTTACGGGCTCTGTGAGAGGAGTGATGTTTCCATCACGGATACGTTCGGGAGGGCCCCATGCCCGTCCTGCAGGTCCTGTGAATGTGACGAGGTCGGGACTGTCAGTAATTTCGAGAATCTCGGCAATGCGCATTACCGAGATTTTTCACGTTCGCGCAATACTCGTGCGATATCGATGTCGCTTTGGAGTGCGCTCAGCCGGGGCGGATCTCTGGTGTCATCCAGCACGACTGCGTGCAAGTGATCACCGATCTGTGGTGGATCCACATCATTGGACCACCAGGAAGTGTGCTTAACCTGGTCGATGAAACCTATGATGCCGTTGGCGCTGACCTGAGACCCGACCGATGTGACAGCAGTGATTACAACATCCGCTTCCTCTTCGTTCTTCCAAGCCATGATGAACCTCCAGAGATCGAAACAGAGAGCTATTTCCAAGCTGGTGGTGTTGCCGGCGAGTTGGACAGTCTTGCGCAACGACGAAGCTCCTGGTAGACGGGTTCTCGACCAAGATCACCCGTGTCCACCAAGAGCTTCGCGTGCTTGTCCACCTGTCCTCGATTGATCTGTCCAGCCGCACCTTGCGGTTCCTGACCGGACAGCTGACAGCCAAGAGGCGGAAGCTCGGGACTCGGTGGCGACGCCTTCCCGCCTCGCGACAGGCCCTGCTCGCCCTGGCCCACCTGAGGTGCGGTGACACCTACGCCCAACTGGCCGCCGGGTTCGGCATCGGGATCGCGACCTTCCCCAAGCTCTCAACTCCGTTCGAGCAGGGGAAACCCCATCCCGCCACCTACGTGAAGCCGTCGAGGCCCTGTCCGCCATCGCCCCCTCCCTGACCGAGGCGATGAGGACGATCCGGCCGAAGGCGTTCGTCGTCCTCGACGGCACCCTGCTGCCGATCGACCGCATCGCCGCCGACACCCCGTACTACTCCGGGAAACACAAACTCCATGGCATGAACGTCCAGGTCCTCACCGATCCGTTCGGACGGCTGCTCCGGGCCTCACCGGCTCTGCCCGGCTCGGCCCACGACCTGACCGCCGCGCGACACCACGGAGTCATCGAAGCCCTCACCGATGCAGGACTCAAATGCTGGGCGGACAGTGATGATGGTTCATGGCGTCACACCACCCACGCCAAGATCCGCTGCCTGGGCGAGCAGGCCATGGCCACCCTCAAGGGGGTGGCGCCTCCTGCGGAAACTCCGCTGCAGCACCAACCGAGTCACCGACGTCGTGAAGGCCGTCCTGATCCTTCACCACGCATCAACGTGAGGTTGGAAAAGGCTCTGTCACGAACTTTCCGCACCCTTCGGCCATTCAAGGACTGGGGTGGCGCCACCAAAGCCGCGAGAACGCCCCCAACGCTTTCGTCGGTAAGAGCGATCAAGCTCCACTCGCCCCCACGGACGGCAAATAGACCAACCGGGGGGCCATCCTCGTCGAGGCGAACAACGATTGGAGACCAGTGAGAACGCCCTGCCGATTCCCCGGCGGGGCGTTCTCACTGGTTCTGTACTTAGCTTGACGGAATTGTCACGACTGTCACTTGTCCATCCATTAGGCATTCGATGAGCACCGAACCGCCAAGCGGATGGACCCAGAAGTGCGGCCCGGCGTCCAGGATGTCCCGCGCATGACGCACCGCAACATCCGCAGGCATGGTCACGGCCGGCATCAGATAGTTGCCCCAGATGATGGCGATCCGCTCACCCCGCTGTGCGTGCGAGGAGAGCAGCTCCGCCGCCATCCTCGTCCAGTGCTCCTCATCGTCCCACCAGAGGCGGTCTTCGAACGGAGTGGACTCGAAGTCGATCACGTCGCCGGTAGCGGCCGGAAATCTGCTCAGCGTCGCTGCCGCCAGCGCGCGGTTCTCGGCGAGATCCAGCTTCATCACCTGCCGACCGTCATCGTCACGGGGGTCATTCATGAAGTCCGGAAGGTATTCCGGATGACTCCCATAAGAACTACCGTCGGTCATACGTTCCGCCTCAACCACGTCGAAATACCCCCGCTCCCGCCAGGGAACCTTATCGCCCATCTTCGAACCGCCGCACCCTTACCCGTCATCACATTGATGTGCGGGCCGATTCGGCCGTCGGCATCCAGGCGGAACGACCTGCATTCCCCACCGCTGGTCGCGGTGAACCCGGTATCCCTACCGAAGGTGTCGACCGCAGACTCCATCGTCCCCTGCCGGCGCTGCCACGAACCGGTGTCGATGGGCCCCACGGTGTCCAGGGCCTGGTTTCTCGCCTGTTCGAACGAGTCCGCGTCCAGGACAACCTCGCTGCGGGGCTCCTCCGGGTCGCACCTGCAAAGATCGGAGTGTCCGGGTTGCGATCCACCACAGTTGTGAACCAGGACCGGCGCATCCCCTGCTACTCCAGCTGTAGATCGCGCTCTTGCTGGGCGGGGCTGGTCCGGGAACGGGTGCGGCCACCGGTGATCATCGGTGTGTGAAGACAGAAGATCAGACGGTGGCCGCGGGTCACAGCATAGATCCTGCTCGCTGGCAGGAGGCGTTCGAGGCCTTGATGGGCCGTATCGCGGGACGGTTCGTCCGGGTGGAACCCCGTCGCCGGGCGAGGGCGTTCGTCCTCGGGTTGCTGTCGGGCCTGCCGCGCAAGAACTGCTGGACGCTCGCCGAGCATGCCGGGGACGCGAATCCGCATGGTCTGCAGCACCTGCTGTCGAGGGCCAGATGGGACGCCGACGCGGTACGCGATGACATCCGGGGCTTCGTCGTTGAGCACCTGCACCACGAGGACGCGGTGCTGGTCGTGGACGAGACCGGCGACCTGAAGAAGGGCACCGGCACGGTGGGCGTGCAGCGCCAGTACACCGG
>NZ_NEUE01000135.1:0-16932 GCF_002910905.1 Streptomyces sp. SM11
GGTGGCCCGCAGGGGTGGCCCGCAGGGGTGGCCCGCAGGGGTGGCCCGCATATGGGTGAGGGGCGGCCGCAGAAATGCGGCCGCCCCTCACCCGTCGGTGTCCTACGTCGTGCCATCGCACGGTCCTGTAGCAGAACAGGACCGAGGCGTTCTACTGGCCCTGTTCGTCGTGGCGGCGCTGCCACCGCTGTTCGATGCGGTTCATCATCGACCGGCGTTGTCTCGGCCGGCGGCGTGCACCGCCGTCCCCGCTGTCTGCAGCGGCCGACTGTTGTTCACCGGGTTTGGGCGCTTTGCGCCATCCGGTGACCGCCAGCACGGCACAGCCGAGCATGACGAGGAACCCCACCACGCTGATCCAGATCTGCTGGGCGACCATTCCGGCCATGAGGAGCGCGATACCCACCAGGAAGCCAGCGACCGCCTGATAGACCCTTTTCCGGGTGTACGTACGCAGTCCGCTTCCCTCGAGCGCTGTCGCGAACTTGGGATCTTCGGCGTACAGCGCTCGCTCCATCTGCTCGAGCATGCGCTGCTCGTGCTCCGAGAGCGGCACGGGATCCTCCTCGTCGTCGGCCGCGGGGGCGACCGGTATGCGGCCCTTCCAGGATAGGCAGGGATTCGCCCCCGTGAAACCCGCCCTCTAGCGTTCAGCCAGTCCGGACCGCTATGTCGGCTCGGCTGCTGAGGCGTAGATTCCCCGACGACCGATCCGCCATGCCGGATGGTGTCACCCGATCATACGGGGCGTACGCCCCGTACGGGGGTCCTGAGTCCCACTCCGTCCGCAGCTGCGTTGCTGATCAGCGGCGCTTCTCGCCCAGAACGTGCAGCTGGGCGGCGACGGAATGGAACGCGGGCTGCTCGGCCACAGCCGCTTCCAGCTTGAGGAGCGCCTCCATGGCGCCGGGCTCGGTGTCCACCAGGCCGCCCGGCACGAGGTCGGCGAAGACCCGGACACCGTGTACCGCGGCGATCTCCAGACCGGCCTCGGAGAGCAGGTGGGAGAGCTGGTCGGCGGTGAACCTGCGGGGCACCGGGTCGCCCTCGCCCCAGCGTCCGGCCGGGTCGGTGAGCGCCTGCCGGGCCTCGGTGAAGTGACCGGCGAGCGCGCGGGCCAGGACGGCTCCGCCGAGGCCGGCGGCCAGCAGGCTGAGCGCGCCGGAGGAACGCAGCGCCTCGACCGCGTTGCGCACGCCCTCGGCGGGCTCGTCGACGTACTCCAGGACGCCGTGGCAGAGCACCGCGTCGAAGCCGTCACGCTCCACGACGTCGAACAGCCCGAGGACGTCGCCCTGGACTCCCCGGACCCGGTCGGCGACCCCGGCCTCGGCCGCGCGGCGCTCCAGTGCGAAGAGCGCGTTGGGGCTGGGGTCGACGACGGTGACCCGGTGGCCGAGACGGGCCGCGGGCACGGCGAAATTGCCGGTGCCGCCGCCGGTGTCCAGGACATCCAGGGCGTCCCTGCCGTTCGCCTTGGCCTGACGGTCCAGAGCGTCCTTGAGGACCTCCCAGACCACGGCGGTACGGAGGGAGGCGCGGGGGCGCAGCTGGTCCGACACGGCAGATGACTCCTCGGCACGGTGCCGCCGGGGACGGCGGAGCGTGAACAGTGCGGGTGGTGATGTGGGCGGTCACCACCCTATTGCCTCGCACCAGACCCCGGGTCACCCGCCGCCCGGGCGCTCCGGGCGTGGTTGCGGGAGCACCGGCTGGAGCACCAGCAGCCGTTCCACCAGGCGCAGGAACATGGCCGCGGCGCGCAGGAGGTCATCGGCGTCGCGCCCGCTGGCGGCTCCCGGCATGCCGGCCTCCGCGCGGGCCCGGCGCAGGGCGCCCGAGGCGAAGAGGGCGCTCCATTCGGTCAGTTCCGGTGCTATCTCCGGGAGGACCTCCCAGGCGCTGCGGATGCGCTCGCGGCGGCGCTTGTTCGTCTCGGGGCGGCCGCGGGCGGCCAGCACGGCCGCCGCGGTGCGCAGGGCGGCGAGGTGGGCGGTGGCATACCGCTCGTTCGGCTCGTGGAGCACGGCGGCCTCGTCGAGGCCGGAGCGGGCCTTGGCGAGCAGTTCGAGAGCGGCGGGCGGTGCCGTGCTGCGGCGCAGCACGGGGTGGACATCATCGGCCGGACCGGTCAGTGAGGGGGCAGGGCTGCCTGCGCGGCGCCGCGGGGCGGCGGCTGCGGACGAGCTGGCCATGACGAACCTCCTGTCGTCGTGTGACGGCTTCGTGGCCGTCTGTGTCCATGGTGGCGGGCCCCACTGACAATCGACCTGGATCCGCCTCTGACCTGCCGTTTTGCTTCGAGCCCAAGTTCGGACTACCTTTTTGCACTGACTGGTCAGTTCAATTAGGGAGGGTCTCTGTGGAGAGCCCGCACGGCGCGGCTGTCAGCGCCGAGGACTTCGGACTGGAGGGACCGCGCGGCCGGGTCTTCCGGAACGTGACGTTCAGCGCCGAGCCAGGAACGCTGGTGGCCATCGAGGGGCCGTCGGGATCGGGCCGCACCTGCCTGCTGCTCGCCCTGACCGGCCGGATGCGCACCACCGAGGGCCACGCGGAGACCGGCGGACTACGACTGCCCAAGCAGGCCGCCGCCGTCCGCAGGATCGCCGCCCTGGGCCCGGTGCCGGGCGTCAGCGAGCTGGACCCCGCCTTCACCGTCGCCGAGCACCTCGGCGAACGCGCCCTCCTCCAGGGCCGCTACGGCGCCTCCCTGCGCACCCTGCTGCGCCCGCGCGCCGAGCGCCGGGCCGCGGCCGAGGCCCGGGTCGACGAGGCTCTGGAGGCCGCGGGCCTCGATCCCGCCGTCCTGCCCAAGTCGGGGCGCACCTCCGTGCGGGATCTGGAGCGGCTGGAGGCGCTGCGGCTGTCCGTCGCGCTGGCGCTGATCGGCAAGCCGCGGCTGCTCGCCGTGGACGACACCGACCTCAAGCTCCCGGACGCCGAACGCGACCAGGCCTGGGCGCTGCTGCGCTCCGTGGCCGACGCCGGGACGACCGTGCTCGCCGTGTGCAGCAAGGCCCCCGAGGACACCCAGGTCGTACGCACCGCACCCGCACTCGCACCCACCACCGATGAGGAGACGGCCGATGCGTTCGCCGAAGCTGGCCGCGCTTGAGCTGAAGCGGTTCGGCAGGGGGAAGCTGCCGGCCGCCGCGCTGGTGGCCCTGCTGCTCCTGCCGCTGCTCTACGGCGCCCTGTACCTGTGCTCCTTCTGGGACCCGTACGGGAAGCTGGACAAGCTGCCCGTCGCCCTGGTCAACGACGACAAGGGGGCCACCAGCGACGGCAAGCGCGTCACGGCCGGGGACGAGATCAGCGAGAAGCTGCTCGACTCCAAGGTGTTCGACTGGCACGAGGTGAGTTCCGCCGAGGCCGAGAAGGGCGTCGAGGAGGGCACGTACTACCTCTCGCTGACGATGCCGTCGGACTTCAGCAAGAAGATCGCGTCCAGCGGCGGGGACTCCCCCGAGACCGGCGCACTCCAGGTGCGGACGAACGACGCGAACAACTACATCGTCGGGCAGATCTCCAGGACGGTCTTCGGAGAGGTGCGCAACGCCGCCTCCACCAACGCCTCCCGCGGCTTCCTGGACCGTATCTTCATCAACTTCTCCGATCTGCACGACAAGACCGCCGAGGCGGCCAAGGGCGCCGACGACCTCAAGGGCGGCATCTCGAAGGCCAAGCAGGGTTCCAAGGACCTCGCGGACGGCCTCAAGGACTCCAAGGCGGGCAGCAAGAAGCTCTCCGACGGGATCGTCAAGCTGAACCAGCTCTCGCGCGATGTCGCCACGGGCTCCGCGCAGGTGGCCGGCGGCACCCAGGTGCTGGCCGACAAGGTCAACGGGATCGCCGACGACGTACGCCCCTTCTTCCAGGACAACGGGAAGTCCATCCGCGACACGGCGCGGCTGGTGGCCGACACCTCCGGGGCCGTACGGCACAACCTCGACCTGCTCGTGAAGAGCGCGCCGACCGCCGCCGTCGGCGCCAAGGAGGCGGCCGACGAGCTCACCGGGATCCACCGCACCCAGTGCGAGGAGGCCGAGGAGCCCGACGCCAAGGTCTGCCCGCCGCTGGAGCGCGCCAAGGTCACAGCCGTCGACGTCGCGAAGATCGCCGCCGATGTGAACACCCTGGTCACCAACCAGAACGGCGACCTGAAGAAGCTGAGCACCCAGCTGACCGCCTTCCAGAAGCAGGCCGAGGACCTCGCGGAGCGCGCGCCGACACTGGACGACGACCTGACATCGGCCGTCAGCAAGGCCAACAAGCTCAACACCGGCGCCCACAAGGTCGCCAAGGGCGCGCAGGCGCTGCACACCGGACTCGGCGGCGCGCAGACCGGCTCCAGCAACCTGGACACCGGCGTCGGCAAGCTGAAGACCGGCGCGGAGAACCTGGACGGCGGGCTGTTCCGGCTCGGCGACGGTTCGGCCGAGCTGGCTCAGGGCCTCAACGACGGCGTGGACAAGATCCCGGACTACGGCAAGAAGGACCGCGACGCGCGGACCGACGTCATGGCCGACCCCGTCCAGCTGGCCTCCAAGTCGCTGCACGAAGCGCCCAACTACGGCACCGGATTCGCCCCGTACTTCATCCCGCTGTCCCTGTGGGTCGGAGCGATGGTGGCGTACATGCTGATCCAGCCGCTCAACCGACGGGCACTCGCCGCCGGGGCCTCCTCCTGGCGGATCGCGCTCGCCGGCTGGCTCCCGGTCGCCGCCATCGGCACGGCCCAGGTCGGCGCCCTGATGGCCGTCCTGCACTGGGGCCTCGACCTCCAGATGACCCACGCCGCCGGAACGATCGCCTTCCTGGCCCTGGTGACCTGCTGCTTCGCCGCGATCGTGCAGTGGCTGAACGCCTGCTTCGGGGCGGCCGGGCGGATCCTGGTGCTGGTGGTGCTGATGCTCCAGCTGACCTCGGCCGGGGGCACGTACCCCGTCCAGACCAGCCCCGGCTTCTTCGGCGCGATCCACCCGTACCTGCCGATGACGTACGTCGTCGAGGGGCTGCGCAGGCTGATCACCGGCGGTCCGCTCACCCCGGTCTGGCTGGGCTGCGCGGTGCTGGGGGCCTTCACCGTCGGCGCGCTCGCCCTGACCGCGTTCACCGCCCGCCGCAAGCAGGTGTGGAGCCTGAGCCGGCTGCACCCGGAGCTGAGCCTGTGAGCGCGCCGGGAGTCGAGCCGGTGAGTGCGGCGGGGCCTGGAAGAATCGGACTCATGGAAAGCAGTGGCACCACGCGCCGCCAGGCCACCCGGCAGAAGCTCTACGAGGCGGCGGTGACACTCATCGCCGAGAAGGGCTTCTCGGCGACCACCGTCGACGAGATCGCCGAGCGGGCCGGGGTCGCCAAGGGCACGGTCTATTACAACTTCAAGAGCAAGACCGAACTGTTCGAGGAGCTGCTCCGGCACGGCGTGGGGCTGCTCACGGCCTCGCTGCGGGCCGCCGCCGAGGAGTCCGAGGAACGCGGCGGCACCCGGGTCAAGGCGCTGGACGCGATGATCCGGGCCGGGCTCGCCTTCATCGACCGGTATCCGGCCTTCACCCAGCTGTACGTGGCCGAGCTCTGGCGCACCAACCGCGCCTGGCAGTCCACGCTGCTGGTGGTACGTCAGGAGGCCGTCGCGGTCGTCGAGGACGTGCTGCGGGACGCGGTGCGCAGCGGTGAGCTGAGCGAGGAGATCGACATCCCGCTGACGGCCGCCGCGCTGGTCGGGATGGTGCTGGTGGCGGCGCTGGACTGGCAGGCGTTCCAGCCGGAGCGCTCGATCGACGAGGTCCACTCGGCGCTGTCGCTGTTGCTGCACGGGCGGGTCAGCGGACGCTGAAGCCGGCCGGGCCCGCCGGAATCGCGGGTCCGGGTACGGGTACGGGACCCGGATCTTGTTCCCGGTACGGTCCGGGAACGGGATCCGGACAGGACCGGGAACGCCGAAGACGCCGACCGCTGGAGTTCGCATCCCCCGCGAACTTCACCGGACCGGCGTCTTCCGTGCGTGTCGGAAACCCTTTTCCCGTGACCTCGTATGTCCCCCGTGGTCCCCGGGCCTCCGTCGTGCACCCCCGTTGCGTCGGGGGAACCGCACCGTTCCGCCGCCCCGTGCCGGCGGTCCTGGCGCAGCGCCCCTTCCGTGGTCATCACTCTGCCGTCCACGCAGGTGGGAGCCTATCCGCGCAGCTACTCATCTCTGTCCCTAGGTACGCGTACTCAGGGCTCCGTGCCGAACCCCACCCGGGTCCGGCACGGGGTCGTTACGATCGCCTGCGTGTCGGTAATCCCCCTGGTGTTCACAAGCGGCTGGGCCAGCGGAATCAACGCGTACGCGGTGGTCCTGCTGCTCGGCCTGTTCGGCGCGACCGGCGTGTCCGACGAGGTGCCCGCCGCCCTGCAGCGCACCGACGTCCTGATCGTCGCCGGTGTCCTGTTCCTCTGCGAGGCGGTGGCGGACAAGATTCCCTACGTGGACTCGGTCTGGGACACGGCGCACACCGTGATCCGGCCGGTGACGGGGGCGGTCATCGCCGCGCTGCTCGCCGGGGAGAACGGTTCGCTGCCGGAGCTGGCGGCCGGTGCCATCGGCGGCACCACGGCGCTGATGAGCCATCTGGTGAAGGCCGGCACGCGGATGGCCGTCAACACCTCCCCGGAGCCCTTCAGCAACGTCGGAATGAGCATCGCCGAGGACCTCGGGGTCGCGGGAGTCGTCACCTTCGCCATATTCAATCCGGTGGCGGCCGCCGTGATCGCGGCCGTGCTGCTGGTGCTCGGGATCGTCATCGTGGTCTTCCTCGCCTCGCGGATCCGCCGCTTCCTGCGCCGCCGGGCCCAGCGCCGCGAGGAGAAACGCCTGGCCGGAACCGGTGGGCCCCGGCCTCCCGGCTGAACTGTCGGTGCCGGTCGATAAAGTCACCGGCATGGCACGAATTGCGGTGATCGGCGCCGGGACGGGCGCGATGGCGGCGGCCGCCCGGCTCGCCGTGGCGGGCGACAAGGTGACGGTGTACGAGCGGTCCGCGAGCTATGGCGGCGCGGTGGGCCGCCATGCGCACGAGGGCTTCGTCTTCGACACCGGGCCCGGACTGCTGCACCTCCCCGCCGTCCAGCGCGACCTCTTCGTGAAGACGGGCAAGGAGTCGCTGGAGCAGTGCGTGACGCTGACCCAGGTCGATCCGGCGAGCCGCCATCTCTTCGCGGACGGCACGACGGTGTCCCTGCCCAACGCCTCCCGGGCCGGGGTGGCCGCCGCCCTGGACGGAGCCCTCGGCGCGGGGGCCGGGGCGCGCTGGAGCGACTTCATGGACCGGGCCCGGGACGCCTGGGACCGGTCGCGGCGCCCTCTTCTGGAGGAGCCCCTGCGGGCGGACCACCAGGTGCTGGGGCGCGACCCGTATCCCGCCGTGCGGCAGCGGCGTCTGCTGCGCGGGGCCCGGCAGGCGGGCACGGTCGCGGAGATCGGCGCGTGGGAGCTGGCGGACGTCCGGCTCGCCGCCCTGCTCGACGGGTACGCGCTGTCCCACGGCCTCGACCCGCGCACCGCCCCCGCGAGCGCCGCGCTGCTGCCGTACATGGAGCAGACCTTCGGCAGCTGGTATGTGATGGGCGGGATGCGCGAGCTGGCGCGGGCGGTGTACGAGCGGTGCCTGGCCCGCAGGGTGGAGTTCGTCTTCGGGGCCGAGGTGCTCCGGGTCGTCGAGAGGGACGGCCGGGCCGCGGGCGTGGAGCTGGCGGGCGGTGAGGTGGCCGAGGCCGACCGGGTGGTGCTCGGGGTCCGGCCGGGCCCGGGGCTGATTCCGGGTCAGCAGGTGGGGGGCGCGGGCGCTGTGACGGTCCGGACGGGCTCGGGCGCGGGCGCGGCGGGCCGGTTCACGGTGCTGCTGTCGCTGCGCGGGGCCCGGGAGGCGGACGCGGTGCACCGGAGCGTGGTGCACAGCGCCGACGGTGCGGCGGAGCAGGAGGCGGTGTTCGGGGGCCGGGTCGCCGGGCACCCCACGGTGACGGTGCTGCGCCCCGACGATCCGGCGACCCGCCCGGACGCGGAGCACGAGGCGGTGACGCTCACCGCGACGGTGGCTCCGCAGGGGCCGGTCGACTGGCGGGACGCCGGGATGCGGCAGCGGTTCGCCGACGTCCTGGTCGAGCGGGCCGCGGCGGCCGTTCCCGGGCTGCGGGAGCGGATCCTGCACACCGAGGTCCGCACGCCCGCGGAGACCGAGGCGGAGACGGGGGCGGAGGGCGGTGCGGTACCACCGCCCGCGCTGGCCGGAGCGGACGGCGCGTATCTGCACCCGGGCAACCTCACCCGGCTGCCGGGGCTGTATCTGGCGGGTGGCTGGGCGCACCCGGGCGGCGGGCTCGCGCACGCCGGTATGTCGGGGACGCTGGTGGCCGGACTCGTCGTGGAGGGCGACGGCTTCCGCGGCTCCCGCTGAACGAGGAGTCCGGGCCCGCTGCCGTCGCCCGGGCAGCGGGCGACCGCCCGGGCACCGACCGCTGCCGACCGGGGCCCGTCTCCCGGCAGCGGCGGGCGGTCTCTCCACAGCGGCGCCGCTCGTTCAGTAGCGGTACTGCTCGTTCTGGCCGGTGTCGTAGCCGTTGCCGTACGGGGCGGGCCCCGCGGGCTGCTCCGGCCCCATCGGGGGGTGCTGCTCGGCGTCGCGCTGCTGCGGGACCCAGACGCCGCCGGGCGGGGTGTCCGTGCCGTACGTCTCCGCGCCGTAGCTCTGGGCGTAGGGGTCGGCGTAACTCTGCTGCCCGCCCTGGCTGTCGTAGCCGTCGCCGTAGGCGTCGTAACCGCCATGGGAGGGGGCTCCGTTGGTGGTGCCGATGTACGGGTCGGAGTAGGCGGCGTAGCTCTGCCGGCCGGTGCCGTAGTCGTACGTTCCGGCGTAGGGGTCGTCCTGGGCCGGCTGCTGTTCGTAGCCGGCGAACGGGTCGTACGCGGCGTACTGCGGCTGGGCCGAGGGGTCGGCCTCGTGGCCCTGGTCCTGGCGGGCGTCGCCGTTCGCGTCGTAGCCGGTGCCCCCGTACACGCCGTACTGGCCGGTGTCGTCGGGCAGCGGCTGCGATTCGTAGACGGACGGCGCGGACGGAGGGTGGTCGTACCCGGGGGCGGCGACCTCCAGGTCCGAGACCTCCAGCGTGGGTTCCTTCACCGCGGCGCCCTCGCCGCCGCCCCTGCGCCGGCGGCTCTCCCCCGGGCTGCCGCCCATGGCCCAGCCGGTGGAGAAGCCGCGCCGGAACGACAGCGTCACGAAGGTCTGGCCGGTGGCGAAGGCGAGGGTGCCGAGGACGATGACCGGGACGGAGGCCAGCAGCACCCCGACCACCACGCCGAGGAAGCCGGCGAAGGCGAGGAGCCGCCAGCGCAGTCGTGCCTTGTACTGCAGCAGCACCTCGCCGAGCAGCCACAGGGCCACCAGACCGAATGCGATGTAGAGGACCGTCCAGCCCACGCCCGCCCCCTCCTTCGGCCGTAACCGCGCCGGAGGCGGGTACGACCGGTCACGACTGCTTGTGCAGTCCGAGTTTTTCGTAGATTTCGAGCGTAGCCGTCGAGTTGTTGAGCGTGATGAAGTGCAGTCCGGGCACACCCTCGGACAGCAGCTTCGCGCAGAACTCCGTTGCGAACTCGATACCAAGGGAGCGTACAGCGGCTGGATCGTCCTTGACCGCGAGGATGCGCTCTTTCAACGACGCGGGCACGGTCGCGTTGCTGAGCTGGGAGAACTTTTCCAGTTGCTTCACGCTGGTAAGGGGCATGACCTCGGGGATCACCGGCGTTTCGCAACCCGCAGCGACCACCCGGTCACGCATCCGGAGATAGTCCTCCGGGCGGAAGAACATCTGGGTGATCGCATAATCCGCGCCCGCCCGGCACTTGTCCACGAAATGACCGATGTCCGTCTCCCAGTCGGACGACCGGGGGTGCATTTCGGGAAAGGCCGCGACGCCGACGCAGAAGTCGCCCGATTCCTTGATGAGCCGGACGAGGTCGGCGGCGTACTTCACCCCCCGCGGGTGCTCCACCCACTCGCCCATCGGGTCGCCCGGCGGGTCGCCGCGGACCGCGAGAATGTTCCTGATGCCCGCGTCGGCGTACTGCCCGATCATGTTGCGCAGCTCGGCGACGGAGTGGTCCACCGCGGTGAGGTGGGCGACCGGGGTGAGGGTGGAGTCGGCGGCGATCTGCTGGGTGGCCCGGACCGTCCCGGCGCGGGTGGAGCCGCCGGCGCCGTACGTCACGGAGACGAAGCTCGGGCGGACCGCCTCGACCCGGCGCAGCGCGTTCCAGAGGTTGCGCTCACCTTTTTCCGTCTTGGGCGCCCAGAACTCGAAGGAGTACGACGTCTTGCCGGTCGCTAGCAGGTCACGCACGGTGCGCGCGTGATCCGTCCTGGTGGAGGGTGTGCCAAGGGCCATGAAGGGAGATTAACCAGGGGGTGGACACTCTCCCAACCAGAGCGGGAAACTTTGTCCCGTATTGCCGGACTGTTGTCCATCCCTCGGACAAGAGCCCGAGATGTCCGGCAGCAGCACGCCGAAAGCTCAGAGCGTGTGCTCCCGGACACGGTGGGCCAGGTCGGCGGTGGCGGCGGCGGGATCGTCGGCCTCGGTGATCGCCCGGACGACGACGACACGGCGGGCCCCGGCGTCCAGCACCTGGTCCAGATTGCCCGCGTCGATCCCCCCGATCGCGAACCAGGGGCGCGGCTGGTCGAGGGAGGCGGCGTGGCGCACGAGGTCGAGGCCGGGGGCGTGGCGGCCGGGCTTGGTAGGGGTGGGCCAGCAGGGGCCGGTGCAGAAGTAGTCCACACCGTCCTGGGCGACGGCGGCGTCGGCCTCGGCCTCGGAGTGCGTGGAGCGGCCGATCAGCCGGTCGGCACCGATGATCGCGCGGGCGGCGGGGACCGGCAGGTCGCCCTGGCCGAGGTGCAGGACGTCGGCGCCGATGGCGTGGGCGACGTCGGCGCGGTCGTTCACCGCGAGGAGCTTGCCGTGCCGGCGGCAGGCGTCGGCGAGGACGGCGAGATGCTCCAGCTCCTCGGCGGCCTCCATGCCCTTGTCCCGGAGCTGGACGATGTCGACGCCGCCGGAGAGCACGGCGTCCAGGAAGGCGGGGAGGTCACCCTGCCGCTTGCGGGCGTCCGTACACAGATAGAGCCGGGCGTCGGACAGCTGCTCGCGAGGCGTGGACATGGTGGAACTCCCCCGGGGTCGTGACGGTGCACGGGCCGCGCCGGGCGGCCCGTGCACCGCTTTCTGTCGTATCGGATCAGACGGCGAGCGCCTGGGCGCGGCGCTTCACCTCCGTACCGCGATTCTCGCTCAGCGCCTCTGCGGGGGTGCCGGGCAGGGTCGGGTCGGGAGTGAAGAGCCACTCCAGCATCTCTTCGTCGGAATAGCCGTCGTCCCTCAGGAGGGTCAGGGTGCCTGCGAGGCCCTTGACCACCTTGTCGCCGTCGATGAAGGCGGCGGGCACCTGGAGCGTCCGGTTCTCACCACGGCGTACGGCGATGAGCTGGCCTTCCTTGACCAGCTGCCGTACGCGCGTCACCTGGACATCGAGCAGTTCCGCGATGTCGGGAAGGTGGAGCCAGGCGGGGACGAGAGCATCGGTCTTTGCGTCAATCTCGGTCACAAGGACAAGCGTGCCATCCAGGACCGACAGCCGGTAGCCGGGCCGACCGTACGGGGGTCGGCCGCGGCGGGTCCCGGGTCTCTCACCGGGCGGCGGACTTCAGCGGTACGACGGGGTCGGCCACCTTCTCCGGGTCGAGCACGGCCCCCGACTCGATGAGCCTGCGGCCCTGGGCGAGGTCGCGCGGGCGGCCCACGGCGAGCACGGCGGCCAGCGCGCCGTCGCGCAGCCAGCACACCGACCAGGCCGCGTCCGCCCCGTCGCCGCGCCACAGCAGGGTGTCGGCGCCCGCGTGGTGGCCCGCGTACTGCACGAAGCGGCCGAACTGCTCGGACCAGAAGTACGGTACGGGGTCGTAGACGGGGAGCGGTCCGCCGTCCTGGGCGGCCATGATCGCGGCGGCCGCGGTGCGCGGGCCCTGGAGGGCGTTGTCCCAGTGGTGGACCAGCAGCCGTGTCCCGTAGCGGGCCGAGGGGAAGGAGGCGCAGTCCCCGGCCGCGTACACATCGGGCAGCGAGGTGCGCAGCGCGCTGTCGGCGGTGACCGAGCCGTCCGGGCCGAGCTCGACCCCGGAACCGGCCAGCCAGCCTGTGGCGGGGCGTGCGCCGATGCCGACGACCACGGCCCCGGCGGGCAGGACCCGGCCGTCCGCGAGGACGACGGCCCCCTCCTCGACGCGGTCGACCCGGGCCCCGGTGAGGAGTTCGGCGCCGCTGTCGGCGTACCAGTCGGCCATCGGGGCGGCCACCTCGGCGGGCAGGGTGCCCGCGAGCGGGCGGGCGGCGGCCTCGACCACGGTGACCGCGCAGCCCGCGGCACGGGCGGCGGTGGCGAATTCCGCGCCGATCCAGCCCGCCCCGACGACGACCACGTCGTGCTTCCGGTCCAGGACGGGCCGCAGCCGGGCGGCGTCGTCGAGGGTGCGCAGCAGATGGACGCCGGGCACGCCCCCGGTGCCGGGCAGGGTCAGGGGTTCCGCACCGGTCGCGAGGACCAGGGCGTCGTAGCGGACGGGCCCGTCGGCGGTGTCCAGCACATGGCCGTCGGCGCGCAGGGCGGTGACGTCCAGGCCGAGGCGCAGGGTGATGTCCAGCGCCTCGAAGTCGACGTCGAAGGCGGAGTCCTCGGCCTTGCCCAGCAGCACGGCCTTGGACAGCGGCGGGCGGTCGTAGGGCTGGTGGGGCTCGGCGCCGATCAGGGTGACGGGCCCGGCGAAGCCCGCCTCGCGCAGGGCCACGGCGCTCTGCACGCCCGCCATGCCCGCTCCGACGACCACGACGTGCCGTGTCCGCTGCCGCGCCGCCCGCTGTTCCGTCTGCTCGCTCACCTGCCCACCATAATCAACTGACGCATCGTCAGACAGGGGGGTGCGGGGAGGGAGCTCAGGAAGCGAGCTGTTCCACCACGCTGGTGCCGCTGCCCTCCTGCGACTCCCAGGCCCACCGCTCCTCCAGACGCACCCGGCCGTCCGCGAGGTCGACGACCGTCGAGAGGCAGTGCCCGGACGAGGTCGTTCCGTCCTGCTTGAGCTGTACGTAGCGGAAGTCCAGCGCGTCCCCGTCCCGGGTGCCGACGAGATGGCCGCGGACCACGTCGCCGCCCGCGTACTCGGCCCAGATCCGGCCGTCCCGCTCGTGGTACGTGAAGCGGGTGCGGGTGCCGACCTGACCGGGGGCCTGGTCGGCGACGGGCGAGAGGACGAGTCCGTCGAGCGAACGGGCCATGGTGGGCGCTCCCTTAACTGCCACGGGCGGCTGGTCTAGGGTGGCCAAGGTAGAACACTCGCGGGAGCCCGGACGCACCGGGCTGAGAGGGAGGCTGGGCGGCCTCCGACCGTACGAACCTGCTCCGGGTCATGCCGGCGAAGGGAGGGGCTGGACACCCATGCGCGTCTCGGGGAGAAGTTCCGGGTCCGACGGATCCGACGTCCTCGTCATCGGGGGCGGAATCATCGGTCTGGTCACCGCGTGGCGGGCCGCCCAGCGGGGGCTGCGCGTCACGGTGGCGGACCCCGCGCCGGGCGGCGGCGCCGCACAGGTCGCGGCGGGCATGCTGGCCGCCGTCACCGAACTGCACTACGGCGAGCAGATGCTGCTCGGGCTCAACCTCGCCTCCGCCGCCCGCTACCCGGCGTTCGTGACCGAGCTGGAGGAGGCGAGCGGCCGGAACACCGGCTTTCGCACCTGCGGCACGCTCGCCGTCGCCCTGGACTCCGACGACCGCGCGCACCTGCGCGAACTGCACGCCCTCCAGGAGCGTTCGGGCCTGGAGTCGACCTGGCTGAGCGGCCGTGAGTGCCGCCGCCTGGAGCCGATGCTGGCCCCGGGCGTCCGGGGCGGCCTCCGGGTCGACGGCGACCACCAGGTGGATCCGCGCCGCCTCGCCGCGGCGCTGCTGACCGCGTGCGAGCGGGCCGGGGTCGCGTTCCGCCGGACGACCGCCGAGCGGCTCACCGTCGCCGGGGGCCGGGCGGCCGGGGCGCTGCTCGGCGACGGCACGGAGTTCGCGGTCGATCAGGTCGTGCTCGCCGCGGGCAGCCTCAGCGGCCGGCTCGCGGGGCTCCCGCCGGAGCTCGTACCGCCGGTCCGCCCGGTCAAAGGCCAGGTCCTCCGGCTCACCGTGCCCCCGGCGTACGCCCCCTTCCTCAGCCGCACCGTGCGCGCCGTGGTCCGGGGCGGCCACCTCTACCTCGTGCCGCGCGAGAACGGCGAGCTGGTCGTCGGGGCCACCAGCGAGGAGCTGGGCTGGGACACCACGGTCACCGCCGGCGGGGTGTACGAGTTGCTGCGCGACGCCCACGAACTGGTGCCCGGCATCACCGAGCTGCCACTCACCGAGACCCTGGCCGGTCTGCGTCCCGCGTCGCCCGACAACGCCCCGCTGCTCGGCCCGACCGCGCTGCCCGGCCTGCTGCTCGCCACCGGTCACCACCGCAACGGCGTCCTGCTGACCCCGGTCACCGGGGACGCGATGGCCGACGCCCTGACCACCGGCGAGCTGCCCGAGGCGGCCCGCCCCTTCGCCCCCGGCCGGTTCGAACCGGCCGTCCCCGCCGCCCCCGTACTCCAGGAGCAGCCCGTATGACCCAGCAGCCCACCGTGCCGGAGCCCGCCTCCGCGCCGGTGCCCGCCGCCGCCCCCGTACCGTCCGGAGCCTCGGTTTCCGTCTCGGTGAACGGGGAAGCCCGTGCCGTTCCCGCCGGGACGGCCCTGGACGCCCTCGTCGCCACGTTGACCCCGGCCCGCTCCGGGGTCGCCGCCGCCGTCAACGAGAGCGTCGTCCCGCGCGGCCGGTGGGCCACGACGACGCTCGCCGAGGGCGACCGCGTCGAGGTACTGACCGCCGTGCAGGGAGGCTGACCATGTCCGACGACGTCTTCACGCTGGGTCCTGCCACCTTCGGCTCCCGGCTGATCATGGGCACCGGCGGGGCCCCGAGCCTGGAGGTGCTGGAGCGTTCGCTGATCGCCTCCGGCACCGAGCTGACCACCGTCGCGATGCGCCGGCTGGACCCGACCGTGCGGGGTTCGGTGCTCTCGGTGCTGGAGCGGCTCTCCATCCAGGTCCTGCCGAACACCGCGGGCTGCTTCACCGCGGGCGAGGCGGTCCTGACCGCGCGGCTGGCCCGGGAAGCGCTCGGCACCGACTGGGTGAAGCTGGAGGTGATGGCCGACGAGCGGACCCTGCTGCCCGACACCGTCGAACTGCTGGACGCGGCCGAGATCCTGGTCGACGACGGTTTCGTCGTGCTGCCCTACACCAACGACGACCCGGTCCTGGCCCGGAGACTGGAGGACGTGGGATGCGCGGCGATCATGCCGCTCGGCTCCCCCATCGGCTCCGGGCTCGGCATCCGCAACCCGCACAACTTCGAGCTGATCGTCGAGCGGGCCGGGGTGCCGGTGATCCTCGACGCCGGCGCCGGGACGGCCTCGGACGCGGCGCAGGCGATGGAGCTGGGGTGCGCCGCCGTGATGCTCGCCTCGGCGGTGACCCGGGCCCAGGAGCCGGAGCTGATGGCCGGGGCGATGCGCCACGCGGTGGAGGGCGGGCGGCTCGCGTACCGGGCGGGCCGGATTCCGCGCCGCCGCTTCGCCCGGGCCTCGTCGCCGATGGACGGACGGGCGGTGCTCGATCCGGAGCGCCCGGCGTTCTGAGCAGCTGGGCGGGCTCGCCACCGAGGACGTGTCCCTGTCACGGATCGGCTGCAGAACGGCCGCGGGAGTGCCCCGGCCCGTCCGGGGTGTCGGCGACGGCTCGTAGACTCTCGGGGTGGACACGACCCTCCAGGACCCTCTCGTCGGGCAGCTGCTCGACGGCCGGTATCGCATAGAGGCGCGCATCGCCGTCGGCGGGATGGCCACGGTCTACCGGGCCGTGGACACCCGCCTGGACCGGGTGCTCGCCCTCAAGGTGATGCACCCGGCGCTCGCCACCGACGTCTCGTTCGTCGAGCGCTTCATCCGTGAGGCCAAGTCGGTGGCCCGCCTCGCCCACCCCAATGTCGTCGCGGTCTTCGACCAGGGCGCCCAGGGCGCGTACGTCTATCTCGCGATGGAGTACGTGGCGGGCTGCACCCTGCGCGACGTGCTGCGCGAGCGGGGGGCCCTGCAGCCCCGGGCTGCGCTGGACATCCTGGAGCCGGTCCTCGCCGCGCTCGGCGCCGCGCACCGGGCGGGGTTCGTGCACCGCGACATGAAGCCCGAGAACGTCCTGATAGGGGACGACGGCCGGGTGAAGGTCGCCGACTTCGGCCTGGTCAGGGCGGTCGGCACGGCCACCGACAGCACCGGCTCGCTGCTGGGCACGGTGTCGTATCTGGCCCCCGAGCAGATCGAACACGGCACGGCCGACACCCGCAGTGACGTATACGCCTGCGGGGTCGTGCTGTACGAGATGCTGACCGGCGCCAAGCCGCACACCGGCGAGACCGCCGCCCAGATCATCTACCGGCACCTCAACTCCGACGTCCCGGCCCCGTCCGCCGTCGTGCCGGGGCTCCCGGTCGCGCTGGACAGCCTGGTGGCGAGCGCGACGGCCCGCAGTCCCGAGGTGCGGCCGCACGACGCGGTGCTGCTGCTGGCCGAGACGCGTGAGGCCCGCACCGCGCTGACCGACGCCGAGCTGGACGCCGTACCGCCCCAGGCACTGTCGGAGGCGCACGACGGCGCGGACGACCGTACGAGCGTGATCCCGCGGGCCCTCCCGGCGGACGGCGGCGGCGACGGCGGGGTCGTGCACCGCACCAGCCGCCTGGAGATGCCGCCGGCGGGCCCCGCC